>JBATKL010000532.1:0-9130 GCA_049669385.1 Candidatus Electrothrix sp.
AGGAAGGAAGCCCCATACCTCCCTGCTTCCACTTGATCATACCGAGACCGTCATCACGGAGCAGGAGAACGATCAGGTCCAGTTTAAGGCGGATAGCGGTTTCCATCTCCTGAGAATTCATCATAAAGCCGCCATCGCCGCAGATAGCAATCACCTTTTTTTCAGGGAAGAGCATCTTGGCGGCAATGGCCACCGGTAACCCGGCCCCCATAGTGGCCAAGGCGTTATCCAGCAGCACGGAATGTGAATTTGTGGAGCGATAGTTGCGGGCAAACCATATCTTGTACATCCCGTTATCCAGAGAAAGGATGGAATCCTTGTCTATAAGCTCTCGCAGAACCCGAGTCAGCTGTTGCGGGGTATAAGGGAAGGTGGCGGGCAAGGTGCGTTTGTACACATTTTTATCAATCTCTTCCTTCAGGAGATGAAAATAGCCATCTCCGCCTAGGGAGTTTGGAGCAATAAGAGCAGCCAGTCGTTGCATGGAATCCGCAATATCACCAATCACCTCGTGCTGCGGAAAATAGACCTCGTCAAAAACAGCATGAAAATAGTTGATATGAATAACAACAAGCCCGTTTCTCCTCATGAAAAATGGTGGTTTTTCAACAACATCATGCCCGACATTAATGATAACATCTGCCTTGCCAATAGCGCAGTGAAGATAATCATGATCGGAAAGGGCGGCTGTTCCCAGGCAATGAGGATGGAATTCATTGGCTGCGCCCTTGCCCATCTGGGTGGAGAAAAAATGGATCCCGGTTTGTTCAATAAAATGCTCAAGGGCAGGAGCGACCTCATGATGCCGGTTACTGGCCGCAGCAATCAGCAGGAGAGGATTTTTTGCCTGCTTAATAATCGCCCTTACCTCTTCAATCGCTCTGCCCGAGGCATATGCTGAACGAACCGGAGTAATAGGAAAGGGGGTAACTGTGGTCTGCTCTGCCGCAATATCCTCAGGCAGTTCGAGATGAACCGGCCCTGATTTTTCCTGGACCGCGACCCGAAACGACTCGCGAACCAAGGTGGCAATGGAGTCAGCCCCGACGATCTGACGCGTCATCTTGGTGATAGGGGCCATCATAGAAACCACGTTAATGATCTGAAATCGGCCCTGTTTGGAGCTTTTGATTGGCTTCTGGCCGGTGATAAACAGACAGGGCATCCCCCCCAGCAGGGCGTAGGAAACACTGGTAACAAAATTGGTCGCCCCCGGCCCAAGAGTAGCAAGGCAGACGCCCGGTTTACCGGTGAGCCGACCATAAGTTGCTGCCATAAATCCAGCAGCCTGCTCATGCCGAGTCAGGATCAGTTTAATGGAGGAGGACCGTAAGGCCTCCAGAAAATCAAGATTTTCTTCACCGGGAATACCGAAGATGTATTCAACTCCTTCGTTCTCAAGGCATTTGACCATGAGTTCTGCGCCGTTCATTATACATTTTCTCCATGAAAGAGGTGGGAAAGAGGCGGAAAGGGGAAAAAGGAATTGCCAACAGCGAAAAAGCATCCTGCCAGCATGAGAACATAGTACACAGCTGATTATCCCTTGTCAAGATTCTGCCAGCTTGCTCGGCGCGGATTCCTGAAAGGAAAAACGTGAGGAACGACAAGTGGGTACGCCCGCATAATTTGAAGCAAAACGTGACAAACCCTTGGCCACCGACACATGAACTGTTTGCGGGTTTTGTCCGGTTGGAGTACATATTCTGTTTTCCCGAAAAGGAATATACTTGTTTTTCCGAAACGGTCGAATGTATCGGAAAAGTAAAAAATGACCCTCATGATCACACGAGGCAAGAAGAAACATATGCAGCTGTATAGAAATCTACAAGAAATCAAGAGACCATTTGAACGTCCGGTGGTCACTATCGGCAATTTTGACGGGGTACATCTGGGACACCAACTCTTGTTTCACGAGGTGGCGATTCGAGCCAAACGCAGCGGCGGCACCTCAGTGGCTATCACCTTTGATCCGCATCCGCTGAAAGTGTTGCGCCCGGATGGCATCAGGCTGATCTCCACGACCCGGCAAAAAATTGAGCTGATCCGCATGGCCGGAATTGATGCCTTGGTCATTCTTCCCTTTGATCATCAGTTCGCCAAGATTACAGCCACTGATTTCGTCAATACTATTCTCTGCAACACCATAGGAGTCCACGAATTGGTGGTGGGGTATGATTATGCCTTTGGTCGGGGGAGAGAAGGTAATATTGATTTCCTTCGTCGCCAAGGAGAGCAAAGAGGATTTCCAGTCACGGTGGTTGAGGCCCATTATGAAGACGAGATGCTGGTTTCCAGCACGAGAATACGGGAACTGGTCATGGAGGGGCGAATGAGCGATGTGCGCAATTTACTTGGTCGCTGCTACCATATCCATGGCGAGGTACAACGGGGCAAACAGCGTGGAGGGGCGGAGATCGGTTTTCCCACCGCAAACCTGAAGCTCTCAGAAGAGGATCTTTGTCCCAAGAAAGGCGTGTACGTGACTCAGGTACTGTATGCTGACAAGATGTACGGCAGCGTTACCAACATAGGCTATAATCCCACCTTTGGAGAGAATGAGCTGGTTGTTGAGACCCATATTTTTGACTTTAATAAAGACATCTACGGTCATCCTCTCCGGCTCAACCTGCTCCGCTACTTGCGCGGGGAGGTGAAATTTAACTCGATTGAAGAGCTCTCAACCCAGATTCAAAAGGATGTCACCACGGCCAAACAGGTTCTTGCTGATGCCGCAAAAGAGCGGGTGCTCTCCTGCGAGGAACGGTTTAATACTTTGACGGAATAACAGCCTTGTCGTAACGATTTGCACCGTATTTCGTACCGGTCCACTTACTCATACTCTTCCCAGAATCGTTCTTCCAAATAGGGGCCAGGCACATTTTATCCCTATTTTTTTACATAAGGGGATATAAAAACAGTTGACAGCTGGTCAGGAATAAGGCATATTATTCCCGTCGTGCCGAAGTGGCGGAACTGGTAGACGCGCTAGGTTCAGGGTCTAGTGGGCGTACGCTCGTGGGAGTTCGACTCTCCCCTTCGGCACCATATAGTATATATAACAGGTCTTTGATATTGTTTAAATCAATATCAAGGGCCTTTTTTTTTGGGCCTTTGTACAGAGAGTCATGGTACAAATATCTCCCTCCTATCATTTCTCAAGAAGAACGATACATAAGCAAGACTCTCCACGGGAAATCACAACCAGCTTTCCGGCCCTCCTGATACAGTTCTCCCCAAATATAAAAACGCTCTTTTTGTTCACGACTATTTTTGGCAAAGCAACGCACAGGAAGAGCTTTGATAGCTTAAATGTCTGATGGACAGAACAAATGAGTATGGTACACTGTTATCAGGAAACCACCTCTATAAACGGCTGAAGGAGAAAGCTAGCGGTCAATGCATAAAAAATTGAAAAAGAAAAAAAATACGATGGAGCTTCTTGCTCCGGCAGGGAGCTTCCCTGCCTTTGAAGCAGCTCTTGAAGCTGGTGCTGATGCGGTGTATGTGGGTGCGCCGGGTTTCAACGCCCGTGCCCTGAGCCGGGATTTCTCCTTTGCCGAAATAGGCTCGATGATTCGCCAGGCCCGTAAACAGGGGGTCAAGCTGTACATTGCCATGAACAGCCTGGTGAAGGAATCTGAACTGCCTGCGGCCCTGGAAGCCCTTTCCTGCTTTGAGGCATTGCGCCCTGATGCCCTGATCATTCAGGACCTGGGCCTTCTTTACCTCGCCCGGACCTGGTTCCCAGACCTGCCCCTGCATGCCTCTACCCTGATGTCGGTCCATAATTCCCTTGGAGCAGACGAGTTGACTAAGCTAGGATTTGGGAGGGTAGTGCTGGCTCGTGAGCTGACCATCGATGAAATGGCCACGATTCATCGGAAAACCGGCGCTGAGCTAGAGGTCTTTATCCACGGAGCTATGTGCTTCAGTTATTCCGGGCTCTGTCTCTTTTCCAGCATGCACGGAGGGAAATCAAGCCTGCGCGGCCAATGCGTCCAGCCTTGCCGCCGTCATTATTCATGGCAGCGCCCTGGCAAACAGACAGCCCCTCCTTCTCACAGCAAGGGAGATCAAAAACAAAAGAGCGGCTCAGAAGCTGGCTATCTTTTTTCTATGAATGATCTTTGCGGAATCGACATGCTCCCTGAAATGCGGGATGCTGGCGTCAGCTGTCTTAAGATCGAAGGGCGATTAAAGAGTGCCCAATACGTGGCCAATACGGTGGCAGCCTACCGAATGGCGCTGGACTCCTTGGATGAACCCGATGCTGTTCAAGAAAAAATCTTACAGGAGGCCCATAGGCTTCTTGATGAGGCAATGGGCAGAAAACGATCCAGTGGCTACCTGCTCTCGGAAAAACCATCCGAGGCAATAACGCCTTCCCAATCCGGCAACAGTGGTAGGATGCTTGGCCGGATCAAAGGCATGCAACAAGAACGAACCCGAGACGGTAAGAACAAGCTAACCCTTCAAATTCTTCTTGCTGCCCAAGTGAGCGAAGGAGACCGACTTCGTCTTCATGATGAACAGAGCGGCAATCGTTTCAGTTTTACCCTGCGCTCCTTACAAGTTGGGGGGCAACGCCGAAAAACCGCTCATGCTGGCCAAAAAGCGCAGTTTTCCTTGTTGGTTGAAAGAAAAGCGCAGGTGCATCGTCATTTTCAGGGAACTCTATTTAAAGTGGATGTAGGCTCCCGGATTACAGCTGAACGAAGCGGACATAAACGGCGGGAAAAGCTTTCCACCCATAAGGTGATAGCGGATAAAGGAAAGGTCGAGGATATCCTTGCCCAATTGGCCTGGAAGCGAGGGCCGGTTACCTTTAAGCTCTCTGATAAAGGGCAGGGTAAAAGGGGCAAAACTGGAGGGCGTCGTCCTGCACAAAAGGAGCCTTCCTGGTGGGTAGCCGTGGCAAAGCTCGGAGATCTTCGGCAGCGGATGCCCGTACGACCAGCCCGTTTTCTGGTTCCGTTCAACCGGGAGAATGTCCACCAGTTAGATCAGTTAGCTGATAAGATTCGAAAGTATAGCTCCCGAATCATCTGGTGCCTGCCTCCTATTCTCCACGAAGCAGACTTGGATTGGGCGCAACATGCACTCAGAAAACTCAGTGAAAAAGGTTATGCCCGTTTCTCCTTGGGTCATTTTGCACAATATGGGCTGTTTCATCCCCTCATAGAAAGTCAAAAAAATTACAGCCCTGAGTTATACGCAAATTATACTTTGAATCTGCTCAACTCGGCAGCCCTCCAAGCAGCAGCCCATCTCGGCTATCAGGGAGCACTTTTTTCCCTTGAAAGCGAAGGGGATAACTTTGCTTCCGCCCTCCATCATTATACACGACAAACGTCAGAGAGGAGAGCAAGAAAAAATGAGGGTAGAGGTATACCACCAAAAATACAGGTGGGTGTCTATGCCTATGGCCATCCTCCCCTGTTCACAGCCCGCCTAGACAGTACCCATTTTCGCTATCAGCAATCCCTTGTGAGCCCGCAGGAAGAATACTTTACCTTGGAGCATCAGGACGGCTTAACAACAGCCCGGGCTATGCAGCCCTTTTCTCAGCTCCGGCAACGACAGGAGCTGGTCAGCATGGGTGCTGATTTCCTCCTGCTTGACCTGAGCAACGGTGCAATCAGTCGGGAAGCAGCAACGCTGAGCAGTCTCTTGAACCACGGCGAGCCACGGAAAACAGAGAAGGGAAAACAGCCTGCAATTATGCGGGGTAATTTTGACGGCGTTTTGGTGTGAGAAAGATATGACGGCAGGACCAGTAGCAGTACTTGGCGGTCAGGGCTTGGGGGACAACCTCTTGGAGATGGTCCTGCTGGAAAACGCCCGGCGAGCCGGTTTGCAGGTCACCATGTTTTGCAGCCGCATGTGCGAGTTGCACAACTGGTTTCCTCAGCATAGAATCGCCCCGACGCTCCAGCCGGAAGCGGTTGCCCATGCTCTTGCTGGTTTTCAGCTCATCCTTTTCCCCAAGGCCCCGTGGCCGGGAATCGAGCGGGCTATTGCGGAAAACTGGATAAACTACGGGCGGCTGTATAGAAAAAATGCCACACGGGTCGAAGATATGGCCTATATCAGCGGCCAGATCTTCAAACTCACCGAGCCTACGCAGCTCAGTGGCATCAGGCCGCCAGCACCTTTACAGCACCGAAAATATCAGCAACGAATCTGTATCCATCCCACCAGTGCCGAACTCAGCAAAAATTGGCTTCCTCAACGCTTTTTGACCCTGGCAAAGCGTTTGCAGACAAAAGGATTTGAGCCGGTATTTATTATGAGTGCAGCTGAGCAGGAGGATTGGCAGCCGATCATTGATGACCGATTTCCTTTGCACAGCTTTGCAGGTGTGGACCAATGCGCTGCCTTTCTTCATGAGTCTGGGTTTTTTATCGGCAATGACTCCGGTGGCGGCCATCTGGCTTCCTGCTTGGATATTCCTGTCTTGAGTATTCATGGCCGGAAAGGTAAGGCCCGTGTATGGCGACCGGGCTGGGGACAGGTTGAGGTTGTTACTCCTCTGGTCAACGTGATAGGCGGTTCTCTGCGCCAACATTTCTGGAAATATTTTCTTTCGGTTTCAGCTGTGGAGCGGGGTTTTGAACGGTTAACAAACAGAGTTTACTAAAATAAAATATAAATAAGCCGCTGAAAGCTGAAAGAGAAGCGATATGAAAACATGTCCAAAATGCCGACAGAAAAGTGATTCCGACCAATGTCCTTCCTGTGACCTTGTCTTTGCAGAGTATGAGCAGCAAAAGATGCGGAAAACCGGAGAAGTGTATCAGTTAATCAGTTCCGGAAAACTGCAGGATGCTAAAGAGCTGGCGGAAAAACTCTCTTTGGAATTCCCAGACAGCAGAACTGATTTTATCCTTTTAATCTCTAATATTAATCGTGATCTCAATATTGCGAAAAAATACATTCAGGCGCAGGAACTCTTTAACCAGGGAGACCATGAGCAAACCGCACTCCTGCTCAGAAATATCAAGGCATTTGATCCTGGTCTAGAGGAGAAGGTCATTGCTCTGCGCCAAAAGGCAAAGCAGCAGGGCGAGTATGGCAAACGATTCAACAAAGCCGTTGTTATGTTTGATAATAAACGGTATGGAGAGGCCCGAGCAGTCTTTCTCAAGCTCCGGGAGAATAACAAGGACAATGAGGATATTGCCAACTATATTAAAAAACTGGACAAGATCAGAGGAGAGTTGATTGATGCGGTTATTGAAAGTTTAGGGGAAAACAGTTTTCAATTTGCGCAGGAAAAATTTAACAAAATGCTGGCGATCTTTCCGGATGCAGAGGAAGAATATGCAGCAATAGCCAAGGTGCTAAAGCAAAGAAAAGAGATAAACAGCAAGATTCTTGAGGCTGCCGAAACCGCACGGAAAAAAGGACGACTTTTGGAAGCCAAGGTCATGTATACATTTCTTTATTGGCAGAACCACGAACTGCACCCCCAGTTACGACCGTATATCAGAGAAATCGGAGATGAGGCTTTTGTCAGTCTTGCTGATTGCGCACAGTATAATCGCATTGACTTCAACGATACCGGTCTTCAGGTCAAAGATGACGGTTTTCTTCAACGAGTAGCAACTGAACAGCAACTCGCAAATACCCAGCATGTTGGCGAGAGATATTCGCCTATTACCCCGGTCTATATCTGCACAGAGCCCCTGGCAGATCCCCTGTATGAGCTCGTCAATATTGACGGCCTAGAACTTGCCGACTTTGTCTAATAAAAAACATCGCCGCAAGACGCTCAGCTTGATTCGGCCCCGAAAGGCGCTATTCAACCAGATCGGCGGCATCTGATAAGTCACTGCCCAGCATATCAAGAAAGTCCTTGTCCCTGCTTTCCTTATCCTTGCTTTTTTTCTCGCTGCTGAACTTGTCGTTGATCCAGCAGCCTTTCTTCACACTGCCATTGGCAAAGGTCAGTATCCCTTTGCCGTTTTTCTTATCATTATCCCAGCCGCCGATATAGATATCGCCATCAGGATCAATAAAGCGTCCATACCCGTGCCTCTTGTCATCCTGCCAGTCGCCTTCATAGACAAAGCCATCAGGATAGGTATACTTTCCCTTCCCGTTCTGCTGGTTATTGCGCCACTCGCCTTCATAGACACCGCCATCGGGAAAGGTGCAGGTTCCTTGTCCATGTTTTTTATCCCTATCCCACTCACCTGTATACACCATGCCGTCCGTAAAGGAGAGTGTCCCTGTGCCGTGCATAAAACCGTTTTTCCATTCTCCTTCATAGGCAGTGCCATCCGTACAGGTTAGAATGCCCATTCCTTCCATTGCACCGTCCAGCCATTGGCCTGAATAAGAATTTCCAGAACTAAAGGTGAAGGTTCCAGAGCCATATCGTTTCCCCTCTTGAAAGCCTCCTTCATATCGCTCTCCCTCTTTGGAAACATAGGTTCCCCGTCCGTGCATCAGATCAGCGCGCCATTCTCCGGTGTACTTTCCCCCATCGGCAGCGGCATAGGTCCCGGAACCGTGCTTCTTATCTTTCACCCATTCGCCGATATAACGATCGCCTTCAATATAGATGAATGTTCCGTACCCGTCTTTTTTATCTTCTCCCCATTCTCCCGCGTAGCTATCTCCGTTAGCATAGGTATATGTGCCCTTCCCGTGCCGCATATCTTTATACCATTCGCCCTCGTATTTATCCCCTTCCGCGTAGACAAGCGCACCTTTTCCATGTTTTTTGCTCTTTTTCCAGAAACCGGTATATGAAGCTCCAGAGGGGTAGGTGTACGTACCCCGCCCACTACATCTGTCATTTTCCCATTGCCCCATATATCTTGTGCCGTCCGGGTGAGTATACACTCCGTGACCATGACGCTGGTTCTCGAAAAAGGCACCGAAATATTTGCCACCGTCTGGAAAGAAAACCGTTCCTTGCCCCTGTCGTACGTCGTTCTCCCAGCTCCCGGTATACTTTCTCCCGCTCTTTAAGGTCAGAGTTCCCTGTCCATGTTTACGGTTATTTCGCCAGTTTCCCTCATAGACAGAGCCGTCAAGGTAGGTCAGCTTTACCACCCCCTCTCGCGTATTTTTCTGGCACAGTCCCGCATACACCCTTACATCAAACATGGTCAGA
>JBATKL010000533.1:0-1998 GCA_049669385.1 Candidatus Electrothrix sp.
ACCCGGTACAGACCACCAAGACGTCAGTACTCGGCGCAATAAACATGCTTGGTCTCGCAAAACGTGTTGGAGCGAAGATATTTCAGGCATCTACATCAGAAATATATGGTGACCCAACCGTTCATCCCCAACCAGAATCATATTGGGGTAATGTAAACACGATTGGTCCTCGCTCCTGTTACGATGAGGGAAAGCGCTGTGCCGAGACTCTGTTCTTTGACTATAAAAGACAGCATAGGACCGATATTAAAGTGGCTCGTATATTTAATACCTATGGACCAAGAATGCACCCCAACGACGGCAGGGTTGTTTCAAATTTCATCGTTCAGGCACTCCGAGGCGTAGATATAACTATCTATGGAGAAGGCTCTCAAACACGAAGCTTTTGTTATGTAGATGATATGGTAGATGGTTTTGTGTCTTTCATGGAGTCGAAAGATGCAATGTGCGGCCCCATCAACCTGGGTAATCCTTCGGAATTTACGATACTTCAACTAGCTGAAAAGGTTTTAGACTTGGTCGGAGGTGCTTCTAAGATTGTTCGCCGGCCACTGCCCATGGATGACCCCAGGCAAAGAAAGCCCGATATAGGGATGGCCCAGGAGCTGCTATCCTGGCAACCCAAGGTTGATCTCGACCAAGGACTATCGAAGACTATTCAATACTTTGATGATCTGCTTAAAACCTATGCGGATAATCTGGATTTTGGGCGAACTTGGTGACCAGAAACTGTGTTCTTGTCACGGGCGGCGCCGGATACATCGGGTCACACGTCAATTTGCACCTCAACCAGGCGGGATACACCACCGTTGTCCTCGACAACCTCATTCACGGACACGAGAGCTCTGTGATATGTGGCGACTTCATAAAGGGAGACCTGGCGGTTAAAAGCGACATCGAAACCGTATTTGAAAAGTATCAAATTGCATGTGTGATGCATTTTGCCGCTTACGCTTACGTGGGTGAATCTGTAGAAGATCCCCAAAAATATTATGAGAACAATGTAAATGGAACACTCAATCTCCTGAACGTAATGCTCAAATATGGGGTGAAGGACATTGTATTCTCTTCTACTTGCGCAACTTACGGCATACCCCTGGAGCTTCCAATCACAGAAAGTCACCCCCAGAAGCCGATTAATCCATATGGTGCCAGCAAGATGATGGTCGAGCGTATTCTAGGCGACTATGGTCACGCATATGGTCTTAGATCAGCTGTGCTAAGGTATTTCAATGCGGCGGGAGCGGACCCCCTTTGTCGAATAGGTGAGCGCCATGACCCAGAGACACACCTGATACCACTTGTTTTGGCAGCGGCCGACCAGGGTACTCCCGTCCATGTCTTCGGCAACGATTATGACACTGCTGATGGCACTTGCGTCAGAGACTACATTCACGTGAATGACCTGGCTGTCGCACATGAACTGGCAATGAAGTATATCTTTGACACAGGTCAATCGGCAATATTCAATCTGGGCAACGAGCAGGGCTTCAGCGTTAATGAGGTAATTCGTATAGCAGAAGCTGTTACTGGGAAAGCGGTAGACACCAGATATAGCGCCAGGCGGCCAGGCGATCCTGCCATCCTGATCGCTGCCGCTGATCTGGCAAAACGTGATCTGGGATGGAAACCACTCTACAATACGCTGTCACAAATCGTGGAAACGGCGTGGGAATGGCAGAAAGTCTCAGCTAAATTGAGTAGCCACTGAGTTTATTTTGTCTTAAGAGGCTGGCAAAAAGCCGCTTTAATTTTTTGACCAGCCAATCCGCACAGGATATTGCTTACGCGAGGAGCAGCTGTTTAGTGATAACGCGGCATCTGGATCATACTACTCTTTTATTGAGTTAATGTCTGTTTATGAGTTCTTCCTTGGAAATTAGCGTAATCATACCCACCTACAATCGCAGCACAATGCTGCCTCAATTATTGGAATCGTGGCGAAAACTTAACAGTTTTACTTCAGTTAGCTATGAGCTGATTTTTTCGGATGACGGA
>JBATKL010000534.1:0-2185 GCA_049669385.1 Candidatus Electrothrix sp.
ATGCCATGTATGCGCCCGAACTCAAGGCCAATTCGGATGAAATCAAGTTAATAATCAGCGACCACCAGCAGAGTTAATCTGAGGAAAGTCAAGAGAAAAATTTAAGTTAAATAGCAAACTTTTAAAAACAATGTAATTTGAAGGTTATTATTTAACCCATTATCCTGCTTTCCTGTTTAATAGACTGTTCTTTGAAAATTCGGTAAAGCATCCTATCTATTAGAGAGCATATCTGATATGATGTCTGCTATTGGAACGGGGGCTGAGATCCCGCACTTAGTGTCTGTGATAACACTATGGGACCGCTCTCGTTCCAACCTTTTCTTACGCTGACGTCTGGATACCGGTGCCTTTGAGTCGTAGCTCTGAAAGCGGCGATTCTTGTTTGTTTTAGGGCTGCCCATCATATCTGGCAGCGATCGTTGCCTGTTGGCCGCATCGACTTTGGGATCAAAAGCCGTGTTGTTTTTGAGCATGCCATATATAATTCTAAGGATCTTGTGCATACAGATACCGATGGCATCCATTTTGTGCCTTCCCTGCTGCAGATGGTATTGATAGATGGGCTTGATCACAGGGTTATGCTCTATAGCCGATAGGGCAACATTATAGAGGATTTTTCGTGGATTTACGCGACCCTGTTTGCTCATTTTAAATGCACCGCTTCCGTCTCCGCTGATTTTATAGACCGGATGCAGCCCCCAAAAGGAGGCCAGATTTTTAACGGTCTTAAAGCGCGCAACGCTTTGGATCTCAAGAATCAAGCCAATCGCCGACATGTCCCCGATGCCCACGAACGTCTTTAGCAGTTTGACCTCCGGCACATCGCATTGGGCTGCCATCAAATCGGTTTGCGCGGCAATGGTCTTCTTTAGCTGCAGAATCTGTTCGACAGTGGCGGTTATCAGCTGTGCGGTGAGCGCATCGGTGGCTGAAGCCACTGACAGTTTAGCATCGGTGATCAACTGTTTTGCCCGAGTCAGCGACACATAAGGAATTTTAGCCACGGTCTTGTCACGGGCTCTTTTTAAATTGGCGGCCGTGGGGTATTTGAGCAACAGCTTCAACACCCAAGCCGGCATTTCGTTGCGGCAGTAGTTTAGCAGCTCCGGATTGGCGGTATACAAAAGGCTGTGGAGTTGGTTTAAGAGCTGGGTGCATTGTTTGGTAAGCATCTGAACAAAACCCCACTGTTTTCTCAGACTAGCAAATTTATCCTGTTGCTGATAAACGACCTTTTCCGGATGTGCAATCAAATACTCGGCAATGTTTTGGGCACTGATCTTGTCGGTTGTATTTTTCTTTAGATCCGCCTTGCTGTTGTGCATAACAGCCAGAGGATTCAATCGAGCCGTCTTGATATTTAGCGATGCCTGCAGCCTAATCAAAGTGTTATACCAGTTGTTCTCGTAGCCACCGGTGCTTTCTACCGCGGCACATATGACTGTTTGCGGATGATCGGTCGAGAATCGACTGACAATCTCATGCAAACGGCTGTGGCCATCAAAGGTGTCGTCAAGTTGAAAGCTTTTGACAACCGGTTGCTTCCGTTGGTTGATGATCACGAAATCTGCATAGCCTTTGCTAACGTCAATGCCCATGTAAAATGATTTCATTGTATTGCCTCCTTTATTCAGTATAGCGGGATGCCAGGCATCATCATGCTTGTGATTATCCGGTGTCAAGCACCAGGTTAATCCCCGACTTAAACCTGGCGGAAAGGAAGAAACTCTGCTACGGGCTCGCAGCCCAAGCAAGGGTCCTTCTCTTTCCACCATATTTACTGCTTTTACCGAATTAAAGAATGCCATAGAGTTAACTTAATTTTGCGGCGCGGGGGGACACCCCCCGCACCCCCCTTTTTTCTTTATTATTTTATTTTTTAATCATACAAGCTGAGGGTATGAGGAAGGCCCCTGGAAGGAGCCAGGCTTTGCTGGTGGTCGCTGATTTCTAAAATGAAAAAATGAATAACATCCGTATCGAACAAAAGATCCTGCACACCGTCCGACAAACCATCTCAGATCACCGGATGTATACCCGGGGAGACGCGGTACTTGTGGCTGTCTCCGGCGGCCCGGATTCTGTTGCACTTGCCCATATTATGCTTACGCTGGCAGTGGAATATTCCCTCCACCCGGCAATCGCCCACCTGAATCACGGCTTGCGCGGCGCAGATTCCGAA
>JBATKL010000535.1:0-3495 GCA_049669385.1 Candidatus Electrothrix sp.
GCTGAAGGGGTCGCTGCATGAGTTGCCGTTGGGGTGAGAGGCCGAAAAAAGATAAGAATACGACCCCCGCCTTCGCAAAGAA
This sequence comes from Candidatus Electrothrix sp., assembly GCA_049669385.1. Taxonomy (GTDB): domain Bacteria; phylum Desulfobacterota; class Desulfobulbia; order Desulfobulbales; family Desulfobulbaceae; genus Electrothrix. The sequence goes on from JBATKL010000535.1 coordinate 83, forward strand.
CAATGCACAAGATGCTCAGTATGGTATTTTCATCAGTGACGACGAAACAAAGGAAAAATATTTTTCCCACCTTCTGCACGATAAATTACACATAATGCTGATTAAAGGCAATGAACCATGACAGACGAAGACCTGCTCTATATAATCAAAAAAGCATCTGTAAGAGAAGCACCTTACCTGGATCTTAGCGATAATCAGATAACCACCTTACCCCCTAAACTCTTCGATCTCACCAACCTGGAAGCTCTCAATCTCAGAAACAACCAATTAAGCACACTGCCACCAGAAATATGTCAGTTAACGAAATTGGAACGACTTTATCTCGATGGTAACCAAATAACTTTTGTGCCGCCGGAACTCTGCCAACTGACTAATCTGACGAGACTTGACCTCTGGAATAACCAGTTAAATGCTCTGCCGCAAGAAATCTCCCAACTCACCAAGTTAAAACTGCTTCCCCTCTTCGGCAATCCTCTCGTCTCCCCACCGTTAGAGATAACGAACCAAGGAATTAAGGCGATAACAAGATATTTTGACACTGTCAATCACTGTTAAATTCAGGAATCGAACGTTGCTGCACCGCAGACATAAAAAACACACCAGCACCCACCCAATAAAACTCAACCATACGATTATTTAACCGTGCCCACCAAGAACACCTCAACCCAACCCGCTGGCCCCAAAATCACCCCCATGCTCCGTCAGTACCTGGAAATCAAGAAGCAATATCCAGGCACAATCCTCTTTTATCGGATGGGTGACTTCTACGAGATGTTCTTTGAGGACGCCGAGACCGCCTCGCGGGTGCTGGGTATCACCCTAACCTCTCGGAACAAAGGGGACAAAAACCAGGTGCCCATGTGTGGAGTACCCTACCATGCCGTTTCCGGCTACCTGAGCAAGATGGTCAAGGCGGGCTATCGGGTGGCTCTCTGCGAGCAGACTGAAGACCCGAAAGAGGCCAAGGGGCTTGTCAAGCGGGAGGTCGTCCGGGTGGTCACCCCCGGCGTGACCACGGACGATCAGCTCCTGGATGAGAAGAGCAACACCTTTGTCTGCGCCCTGACAGCGGCCCGCAAGGGACAAAAGCTGCTCACGGTCGGCCTGAGCTTTCTGGATGTTTCCACGGGTAATTTTCTTATCAGTGAAATCCCGCTGCAAGATGAAAACCTTGACCCGGTCATTGACGAAATTACCCGGATGCAACCGGCAGAGCTGCTCATCGCCGACGAGGAGGCGGAATCACTCGCCGTGCTCAGCGACATGCTGTGTACCCTCATTCCGGGACTCTGCCTGACGGAGCGGCAGGCATGGTCATTTACCTATGACACGGCCCTGACTACCCTGAACGAGCATTTTAAAACCACCAGCCTAGCTGGCTTCGGGTGTCAGGAGCTGGAAACCGGAACCTGCGCCGCCGGTGCCCTGCTGACCTATATCCAGGAGACCCAAAAGACCGATCTCTCCTTTATCCGTCAGCTGAGCCTGCTCACCCGCTCAGGTTTTCTGATTATTGACGAATCCTCCCGCCGTAACCTGGAGCTGACCGAGACCATTATCGGCGGCAAGCGTAAAGGCTCGCTGCTTTCGGTCCTTGATTTCACCTCAACGCCTATGGGTGCCCGTCTGCTGCGGCAGCGTCTGCTCTTTCCTCTCCAGGCCCCGAAAAAGATTGAGCAGCGGCTCACCGGAGTAGAAATCCTGCAAAGCGATGCCCTCCTGCGCCGGGAGCTTCAGGATCTGCTGGCCGGTATCTATGATATCGAGCGGCTCTGTAGTCGGCTGATCCTGGGACACGGCAATGCACGGGACATGGCCGCGCTCAAGCAATCTCTAGGCCAGCTACCGGAACTGAAGAAACTGCTCATGAATACGCCCGGTGGGCTATTGCAAGAGATCGGGATGGAGCTGGACCCGCTGTTTGACCTCCACGAGCTGATCTACAAGGCCGTCCGCGATGATGCCCCGGTGACTCTGCGCGAGGGGCGGCTGATTAGAGAAGGCTTTCACGAGGAGCTGGACGAGTTGATTTATCTGCTCCGGGACGGTAAACAGCTGATCCTCAATCTTGAGGCCAAGGAACGGGAGCGCACCGGCATTGCCAAGCTCAAGGTAGGCTTCAACAGGGTATTCGGCTATTACTTTGAGGTCAGTCGCGCCCAGAAAGGGGAGCTGCCCGAGGATTTTATCCGCAAACAGACCTTGGCCAATGCCGAGCGTTTTATCACCCCGGAACTCAAGGAACTGGAAGAGAAGATCTCGACAGCCCAGGAAAAGCGGCTCACCCTGGAATACAGCCTCTTTCTTGAAATACGGGAAAAGATCGCAGCGCAGAGTGAACGCCTGCTGGCAGCAGCCCTTTGCATCGCCCGCACTGACTTTCTGGTCAGTCTGGCCCGAGCAGCGGATCGCTACCAGTACACTCGCCCGCTTATCACAGAGAAGCGCACCGTTTCCATTATTGAGGGCCGCCATCCGGTTATTGAGCGTTCTCTTGATCCGGGCAGCTTTGTGCCCAATGATGTTCATCTGGATCAGGAAAAAAACGAGCTGTTGATCATTACCGGCCCCAATATGGCAGGTAAATCCACGGTGCTCCGCCAGACCGCCCTGATCGTGCTCATGGCTCATATCGGCAGCTTTGTGCCAGCAGACCGGGCCGAGATCGGCATTGTGGACCGCATCTTCACTCGGGTCGGGGCCATGGATGACCTGCGCCGAGGGCAGTCCACCTTTATGGTGGAGATGAATGAGACCGCCAATATCCTCAATAATGCCACCGAGCACAGCCTGGTCATCCTTGATGAGATCGGGCGCGGCACCTCCACCTATGACGGCTTGGCCATTGCCTGGGCCGTGGCCGAGGAGCTGGCTGATAAGAACGGGCGCGGGGTCAAGACCATGTTCGCCACCCATTATCATGAACTCACTGACCTGGCGACCACCCACGAGCGAGTCCAGAACTACTCCATTGCTGTACGAGAGCAAGACAACCGAATTCACTTTCTCCACAAGCTGGTCAAGGGCGCTGCCAGCCGCAGCTATGGTATCCAGGTGGCTGCCCTGGCTGGCGTTCCCGATCATGTGGTTAAACGGGCACAGGAAATTCTTACCAATATTGAACAGGGGGAGTTTACGGCCACGGGTGAACCGACCATTACGGTGTCTGTGCGGGAAAGGAAACAGGAGCCGTACAGCCAGATGAGTCTTTTCCCCCCTCAAGAAGATCCGGTGCGGAATCGGTTGAAGGAAGTTAACCCGGATGAACTGACGCCGAGGCAGGCTCAGGATTTACTGTATGAGTTGGCAGATCTTTTGGAGCAGGGAGATTAAAAAAGGAGAGGGTCAGCAAAAAAAATGAAGCGAGCACAACTCACCGTACATACTCGCTTCATTAGATCTCCACCTTACAC
>JBATKL010000536.1:0-2237 GCA_049669385.1 Candidatus Electrothrix sp.
GGCCAAGACATACACTTGAGGAAAATTTATTTTTCTTGAGTCCTGATTGTGAATTTCGTCTTTTTTCATTGATCTCTGTTTGTGAATTGAACAATACCTTCGCCAAAACGAATGTTGAGCTAAAAAAATGAGCAGTTGTTAGGATATGCGATCACCATAAAAGCATACTCAATACAAAAACCAACAACTGCTCATGAATGAAATTACCACGATTTTAACCTGCTTGCACCCCTTGCTTGATCGAAGCACGTATCGTCAACTTCTGGTTATCAGTCAAAGCCTGCTGATGATGACTGGAAGAGTCACCATGCTGGGCATTAGTCGTTGGGCTGAAACAGGTGGAAGCTATCGAACGATACAACGTTTTTTTGCGAAGGACATATGCTGGCCATCGCTTAACTGGTCTATAATAAAAGCATCTTTCGGTGATTCTCCAGGCGTTGTTCTTTTTGCTGGTGATGCTACAACCGTAACTAAATCGGGAAAAACAACCTTCGGTCTGGGCAGATTTTTCTCTTCAATTTACTCTCGCCCAGTTCCAGGAACCGCTTTTCAGTGCCTATCGTTGTTGAATGTAGAAAAGCGAAAATCTTGGCCGATACTAACCGAACAAATTCTGCCAAAACCAAAGCAGGAGAAAAGTAACCCCCAGAAAAAGAAGAAAAAAAAGCGGGGAAAAGGAAGGCCTAAGGGTTCAAAAAATAAAAACCGTCGTGATGTTAAACTCAATACAGAAATGACCCAAGTTCAAAACATGCTGCGACAAGCTCTTGTACTTATTAACAATAGATTCAAGATGGCTTATTTTGTCTACGACGGTGCTTTTGGCAATAATGCAGCCGTCCAGATGACTCGACAGGTCGGCTTGCATCTCATATCCAAATTGCGCTGTGATTCTGCACTATACCTCAAGTGGAAAGGTGTTTATTCCGGCAAAGGTGCACGACGAGTTTACGGTGATAAAATTGATTACCAAAAACTTCCTGCGAGCTGCCTGAAATCAGAAACAACAGAGGGGCATATCCATACCCGAACCTATCAGTTGGAAGCGAGACATAAGAAATTTGCGGACACCTTGAATGTAGTCATAGTATTTAAAAACAATAGCTTGACGGGAAAAAACACACATGTTGTCCTGTTTAGTAGCGACCTAGAACTTGAGTGGGAACATATCATTGACTACTATCGCCTGAGATTTCAGATTGAATTCAATTTTCGTGATGCAAAACAGCACTGGGGATTGGAGGATTTTATGGTCATCAAAAAGAAAGCCGTCTTCAATGCCGCCAATTTATCTCTGTGGATGGTCAATCTTTCTCATGCGATCCTGGAAAGATCGGAGGAGAAAAGTATTCTTGACCTAAAGGCTTGGTATCACGGGATTCGTTATGCCAAAGAAATATTAAAAATACTTCCAGAAAACACCAAACCGATTAATATTATGCAGCTGATTCAGAAGATTCCCATGCCTGGGCGGATTCACAGGGAGGAAATGGCTGCTTAATGGCGAAGGTATTGGTTGTAAGCTCCTTATTAGTGATCGGCTCGGAGCTTACAACAATATTATTTTTTAGCTTTTCACCCGCCCCTCCTCCACCCAACAATACAACACCGGCACCACAAAAACCGTCAGCATAGCAATAATCATCCCGCCAAAGGAAGGAATAGCCATAGGCACCATAATATCCGAGCCCCGACCGGTGGAGGTCAGGATCGGGATCAAAGCCAGGATGGTGGTGGCCGAAGTCATCAGGGCCGGGCGGATGCGTCGCTGGGCACCGTGCAAAACCATCTCCCGAATATCCTGCCGGGTTCTCCCCTCCTTACCCTTGAGGCGGGCCCGGGATTCATCCAGATAGGTGGCCATCAAAACTCCGTCATCAGTGGCAATGCCAAACAGAGCCAGGAAGCCCACCCAGATGGCCACGGACAGGTTGATCGCATGCACCTGGAAAAGTTTGCGCATATCGGTATCAAAAAGAGAAAAATCCAGGAACCAATCTTGGCCGTAGAGCCAGATCATCAGGAAGCCGCCAGACCAGGCCACCAATATGGCGGAAAAGACCATCATGGTGGTGCCCAGGGAACGGAACTGGAGATAGAGGATCAGCATGATCACCAGCAGGGCCAGGGGCAGGATCACGGAAAGTCGTTTCTGCGCCCGGATCTGGTTTTCGTAATTACCGGCAAAGGTGTAGGACACGCCCGGTGGGATACGCAGCTCGCCGGTGTCGATC
>JBATKL010000537.1:0-3390 GCA_049669385.1 Candidatus Electrothrix sp.
TGATCAAAAAGATCATGGCTGCTGGATTTTCCCCCAATAAAAAGGACTATCTCCAGACGGACCCTGATAAGTTAACAGCCTCGGTTGATCGTGCGGAGCTGCAAGACCGCTGGCGGCGTTCATTGAAGATGGAAGTGCTGGACAACTATCTTGACGCAGTGGACAAGGAAAATAAAAAGCGCGAAAAAGAAGATAAGCCGTTGCTGGATGCTGAAAGCGAGCAGATTAATCAGGAGCTTTGGGCTGAGGCGAAAAAGCAGGTTGGGAAAAAAACAGAGGCCTATCTGGAAAGATTGCTTAAGGTCACCCGCCAGGAGCATTATAATCGCTATTTTGATGCGGTAGCCCGTTCTTTTGATCCGCATACCAACTATATGGCACCCACCTCGAAAGAAGATTTCGATATCCATATGAGCGGTTCTTTGGAAGGTATTGGTGCCTTGTTGCGGGAGGATGACGGACATATCAAGGTCGTTCGCGTTATACCCGGCAGTGCGGCTGAGGCCCAGGGCCAGCTCCAGGCTGAGGATGTTATCATGTCGGTCTCTGAAAAGGACGGAGAGCCTGTGGATATCTCCTCAATGAGCATCCGGGAAGCCGTCTCCTATATACGCGGTCCCAAGGGGACAGAGGTCCGCTTGACCGTGACCAGGGTTGACGGTGCTCGGCTGGTTATTCCTATTGTTCGTGATGTGGTCAGGTTGGAAGAGACCTATGTCAAATCTACGGTGATTAAGGATGAAAAAGTAGGAAAGATAGGATATGTAAAAATACCAAGTTTCTATCGTGATTTCTCAGCAGGACGACTGGGCAGAGAGGGGCGCAACGTCACCGATGATACCCGCAGTGAAGTGAATAAACTGAAAAAAGAAGGTATCAGTGGGATCATCCTGGATTTGCGCAATAACGGCGGCGGATCCCTGAGCGATGCTGTTGATGTCTCTGGACTGTTTTTGACTGACGGCCCTATGGTTCAGGTCAAAAATTCACAGGGTGTGATCCGCATTTTGGAGGATAAAGACCTCGACGTTGTCTATGACGGTCCGATGATTGTCCTGATTAATCAGTTTGCGGCCTCAGCTTCTGAGATCTTTGCCGCTGCTATGCAGGACTACGGCAGAGCCTTGATTGTTGGTGGTGCCCATACCCACGGGAAGGGCACGGTTCAGGCCCTGCTCGATATGAATCGCAATCTTCCTTTGCTTCATTTGAAGAAATATGAGGATCTTGGCGCATTAAAGGTTACGATCCAAAAATTTTATAGGGTGAACGGCAGCTCAACCCAATATAAGGGCGTTGTGCCGGACGTGGTCCTACCCAGTATGCTGGATTATCTGGAAACCGGTGAGCAGTACATGGATAACTCCCTTCCTTGGGATAGTGTTGAGGCGGTTTCTCATCCGCTTTGGCAGGGGGCTCGTTTTGATCTTGCAAAGATTCAGGAGCAGAGTCGCAACTATGTCGCGAAGAGCAAACGTTTTCAGAAGATCAAAGAGGAAAGCCTGAAGGGAAAGAAGCGAAAAGAAGAAACAGAAGTTCCCGTCTTTTTAGCAGGGGTTATCAAGGATCGCAAAGAGCTTGAGCAGGCCCGGAAAGAGGCCAGAGAGGCTGGCGTCCTTGCTGATGAAGAAGATGAGGATGATCCGGAAAAAGAAGGTGAGAAAACTTTGGATGAAAAGCTTGCTCATGACCTGTATGTGGACTTGGCGGTTTTTCTGATGGAGAACTCCAAGGCCGTGGCGCTGGCTGCTGATACGAAAAAATAATTTCCTCTCCTCCTCCCTTGGTGCGGAGGGGGCTTCTCATATCTCATAAGGCTTCAGGGGTTACACCTTGAAGCCTTTTTTTTGTGCTGCCGCTGCGGTCATGTTGGATGGCGGAGTAGATGAAGGCACGTTGAAGAGTGAGAGTGGATATCATTATCATATTGTTTTTTTAAATAAAATTATTGACACCTTTGCGAAGTATAGTAGCATTATTAGTTCTTATTTTGCGTCTGAATTTCCTACATCAAATCTCCGGCAGCAAAAAAATTGCTTTGAGGTTCCCCTTGTGAAAAAAATAACGTTGCTATTCCTTGTCTCCATCCTGGGATTTTTTCTGCTCTCCTTCGCATCGGCGGGTGACCTGAACTCTCTTTTCTCCAAGCAGTATGAGCGCACCAAGGGAAAGCCGAATGTGTATACCGATACATTCGATGCTGTGCCAAGGGAAGCACTGTTTCGTGTGGAAAACGGTAACGGAGAACAACTGAAAACTAGAGTCAGTAGTGGCGAAATTTGGTTAAACGAGGTGCAGTTGTTCGGCCCTGCTGATTTTAATAAACAGGTCAGGAATCTTGAAAAAACGGTCAATTTGACAGAGAACAATAGTCTGGAGGTTGTACTCAAGGGAACGCCAGGTAGCTTTCTGACGATAACATTGGCGAGCAGTACAGCACCTGCGCCCACAGTCATGATTTCCGCTGATACGGTCTCTGTCACCGCAGGGGGCAGCTCAACTTTGAGCTGGACCAGTACGAATGCGGATTCCGTCAGCATCGACAACGACATCGGGACAGTTGATCTCAATGGCTCTGTTTCCGTCTCCCCGACAGTCACCAGCACCTACACCATCACTGCCACCGGCCTTGGCGGCACGGCAACAGATACTGTGACAGTGTTATTCGGCGCATCTGTTTGTTCCGACGCAGTTGTTGTGTCACCTTGGAAGACGGGGAGATTTTTGGTGTTAAAGTTGAAGAACTGTACAGACTCTTCTCTCGCGCCCACGGTTTCCTTATCCGCTGATCCGATCTCCGTTCCCGCAGGCGGCAGTTCCACCCTGAGCTGGGCCAGCAGCAATGCGGAGACTGTCAGCATAGATAATGGTATCAGCACTGTTTCCGCAAGCGGGACAACCACTGTTACTCCGACGGCAACAACCACCTACACCATTACGGCCACAGGCCCCGGCGGTACAGCAACAGACACTGTTACGGTCGAGGTTTCGGCAGTATCCGCGCCCACGGTGACAATCTCAGCTGATCCAACCTCCATCACAGCGGGTGGCAGTTCGACCTTGACTTGGACCAGCAGTAATGCGGAGACTGTCAGTATAGATAATGGCATCAGCACTGTTTCCGCAAGCGGCACAACCACTGTTACTCCGACGGCAACAACCACCTACACCATTACGGCCACTGGAGCGGGTGGTACAATAACAGACACCGTCACGGTCGAGGTTTTAGCAGTCTCCGCGCCTACGGTCACGATCTCCGCTGACCCGACCTCCATCACGGCAGGCGGTAGTTCGACCCTCAGCTGGACCGGCAGCAACGTTGATAAAGTCAGCATTGACAACGGAATCGGGCCGGTCCTGACAACTGGTTCCCAGCGCGTTACTCCCGAG
>JBATKL010000538.1:0-6213 GCA_049669385.1 Candidatus Electrothrix sp.
CGGGCCCAGGGAAAGTTTGAGCTGGGAGGCATGGAGCTGTTTTCGGAATTTTGATCCAGCCGTTCGTGAAGTTCTTTGAGGTCATCAAGTACGAGCAGGCACAGCTCCTTTGCACTCTTACCGGGCAAGGAGTCAATAAACTGCTTATCTATTTTTCGCAACTCTTCTTTGGATAGGTGCATGCGAACTCAGAACGTGGATAGATTTTGTAAAAACGTTGTGACGGTTAAGCTATCGTGATCCTCTTTTTTTGTCGAGTTTTTTTTTGTGTGGAATTAGGGGGAGTGAACGGTTACACTTTCTCCACTTTGACCCAAGCGGTGACGCCTAATTTTTGAGCGCATGGCTGAATTAGAATTCCGTATCATTGCGGAAAACAGAACCACGACTGGAGAGCCGAGCAACAGTGTGACAGCCGTGCTTGCTCTAGCACCGGCAAAGAAAGAGGGGCAGCATGAGCGGTCTTTCAGTAAAAAGCTATCGAAATAACGAAAGGTTACCCTCATCCTGCTGGGTAAGGTACCACAGCACTCCGGCCCGATCAACACAAAGACGGGGCTGCCCCTTGTCTAACTCAAGAGCAAAAAATAAAGCCCTTGTTGAACAACAAACGCTTTCTTTCTGACCCCTTAGAGCACCTATCATTATATCAACTATTCTTTCCATAAGGCCCTAAAAACCGATCACCGTTAAAATGAATCATATGGTCTGGATTATCGGCAATCCAAACTTCAGTTTCCCATGCAATATCAGTCGCATTCTTGCGAAATTCTGCACGATTAGGAAAGGCAGTTACATAAACAAGACCAACTGTACAGTCTTTAAAGAATTGTTCAAGTTCAATCCAACGCTTAGGTGAAATCGGCCCATGACTTGTGACGGCTTCGATCAAAAACAACCATTCCCGATCTTTGTCATACACAATTACATCAGGCAACTTATCATGAGACATAGGTGGAACACCTAATGATTCCAAGTAATCAGATTCTAAAAACGTAAATTTTCTACCTTTGTTGCGGCTACTTGTGGTATCACCGATATATAAAAGTCGGCCACCGGAACCAACAAAACGCGAACAAAATTCATGAACTATATCTGCGTGAAGTTGATTATGTCTTCCCAATGAAAGCTTCACAATGTCGTCGTTCGGCTCAAAGAGCGATTGTTGGTACAAAGATTGTTGGTACAAAGATTGGCCCCTCTATCTAATTTTAACTTAACGAAAAATTACCCACCGCCTGCTGAGCCAACACCACAGCAGCCAAGGCCGCCTTCCGGGCCGATAAGCACGAGGACAAACTGGCCGTTTTGTCCAGCTCGGTAGGATTTGCGGAGGCCCCCGCTCCAAAAATGGTGCATAAAATGCGCCCTACAAAGGCTGTGACCTGAATCAACCTTATCCGCTGTAATCATTTTTTCCGGTATCTTTTGAACTCTCTCCGCTTTTCAAGTTATTAACTTGCCGAATAAAAAAGGAAAGTGTTTAGAAAACTTATAATTACACACTGAGTGTAAAAAAATATTGCTCTGACAATGCGATATATTGTATAAGGTTTCATGTGTAACGTTGTTTAATGTTTTACAGTCCATTATGGTTACAGGAAAAGTTATGGAAAATTATCTCACTATCAGTCAAGCTGCCAAAAAAATCGGGGTAAGTTCAGAAACTTTAAGAAGATGGGACAAAACCGGCAAGTTCCCTTCTCAACGACACCCGATTAATAATTATCGCGTCTACAATGAAGAACAGATTGAATTTGTACTCAAAGAGTTAGAAAATCAATATATAACTGACTATGCAAATTCTTTGCAATATCAAATAACGCCTTTTTTCAAGACTGGTTTAGGTCAGCTATACAATGAAGATGCAATAACTTTCCTTAAAACCATCGAAACCTCGTCCGTTCAACTGATTTTTGCCGATCCACCTTATAATATAAAAAAGGCAGAGTGGGATACGTTTGAATCACAAAAGGAATATGTTGACTGGAGCATGAAATGGATAAGAGAAGCAAATCGTGTTCTCGCGCCAAATGGAAGTTTATATATATGTGGGTTTTCGGAAATACTAGCTGACTTAAAATGGGCTGCCAGCAGCCTTTTTAAGGGGTGTAAATGGCTCGTTTGGTACTACCGAAACAAAGCCAACCTTGCAAATGACTGGGGGCGTTCTCACGAGAGCTTATTACACTTTCGGAAAAGCAACAAGATCATTTTCAATGTTGATGAAGTGCGCCTTCCTTATAATGCCCATACCTTAAAATATCCACGCCACCCGCAAGCAAAAAGCTCACAATATGGCAATGGAAAAAAATATGTCTGGACGCCACATCCCAAGGGGGCAAAGCCAAAAGATGTCTTTGAGATACCTACTCTAACAAATAACTCATGGGAGAGAGAAAAACACCCGACTCAAAAGCCCATAGAGCTGGTAAAAAAATGTGTGCTCGCCTCTTCAAACCCTGACGACTTGGTGGTAGATCCTTTTGGTGGTTCAGGAACCACTTATGCTGTAGCCGAAGCGTTCCAACGGAAATGGCTTGGGACTGAAACTCAAAAAGAATATTGCAATACGATCAAAAAAAGACTCCAAAATAAGTGTCATCTTAAAAGAATTGCCGATAACGGGGAAGAAGCAGAGGCTGTTGAGCGTCGCAGAAAATTAAGAGGATAGTAATGCCCAGATATCCTCTGTAACAAACTTTGAAAAAGGGAAAACATGCTGGTTATATGGTGAATTTTTTGTGATGGGTGGAGGATCGACAAAGTAGACTCCTTCCAATTCTGTGAGGAACTTAGTGTATACCATGAATAAACCGGATACAAATGTGTAACTGATTTTATCTGTTTGTTTTCTCTGGACATCATTCAAAAAAATCCCGATGACCTTGACAGGGTGTCCTGCGAATTTTTGCATGAGCAATTTGTCGAGAAAAATCTTTCCCATCCTGTCTTTAGATGTTGTTTTGAGAGAAACAATAATCTCCTTATTATCTATGAATTTCGTCTCTGATCTCACCGAATCGTGAGGAGAAAGAATAATATCTGTTTCACAGGAATATAATTTTTCTCCTTGCTCCGATGGATAAGGAATTTTAAAAACGACGTTATCGTTTTGTACTCCTAATTCGGTCACAACGAGTCGGATGAGTTCTTCAAATCTATTACCAACGTGTTTTCTTGAGCTGTTTGGATTGCACAAAAAATCCATTCCAACACCAATTGCTTGCTGTATGGTATAAACAACAGAGTTTATGACGTGATGTTCCTCTGTTGTGACGGAGGTTCCAGCTTTTATTTTTCCGATAATCAAAAGGAATTTTCTGTAGTTAAGATCAAAAGCACTGCGCTCAAAGATAAACAACTTTTCGTTGATTGGACGGGCAAATTTTGATGTTCCAGCCACTACGGAAGAGAGAATAATATAATCCCTTGTTGCAGCTCTTTCAGAAACAATATCAGGCAAGTGCCCTAAAACTCTCTTGGTGACATTTGAAAATTCTTCCAGGCTTTTCTTGGGTGTTTGCAGATCTTTTGATAATGGTTTCATAACGATTGCTTAATTTTTACAATTTTGAATAAAATTCTGAACAAATTATCTGGCTGGAAAGGCCACAAAATTCCCCACAGCCTGCTGAGTAAGCACCACCGCAGCCAAGGCAGCCGTCTCAGCCCGCAGGATACGCGGCCCAAGCGAGATCGTCCTGAACCCAACCTTCTCCGCATAAGCGACCTCAGAAGGATGAAAGCCGCCTTCCGGTCCGATCAGCACAAGGACAGGCTGCCCATTGTCCAGCTCAAGAGCAGAAAAAGGTGTACCTGCTTCGTTTTCCCAAGGCATAATGTTATGCCCCCCCTTAAAGAGGGCGAGTTCTTGCAACTCTGTAGGGGGACAAATCTGCATAGGAATGGGCCTGCGGCATTGCTTGCAAGCCTCCAGCATAATCCGTTGCCAGCGTTCGAGCTGCTTCTCGACCTGCTTCCCGACCTGCTTCCCGGCCCGGCCCGAATTTTCGCAGTAACGGGTAAGCACCGGGACAAAGGTATGCACCCCAAGTTCAGTGGCCTTCTGGATCAACAGATCCATTTTCTTCCCCTTCAGCACCGCCTGGGCCAAAGTCAGGGGGACACCGGAATTCGATTCATCCGTCCGGGACAGCACCTGAAAGACCACCTCTTTTGAGCTGATCCGAGCAATCTCACCGGACACAACAGCACCTTTCCCGTCATACAGTTCCGCGCTGTCACCAGACTGCATCCGCAGAACATTTCTGATATGGTGGGCCTCTGGGCCGAGGATCAGGATCTGTTCTTCAGCATCCTGGATACTCGGATCATAAAAAAATCGTCGCATAAAAAATATTATCTCCGAACGAACAGGCTCATCTTCTCTTTGAACCCTTCCCTTTTGATCCTTTTTTCTTTTTTGATCCCTTCTCCTTAGACCCCTTCTCCCATCGTTCAACATAACGAACAATAACCGTGGGCATCTCTTGCCTCAGAATGAGAAAAAATCTGGAACCGGGATAAATCTCAGAAGAGGTAAGGACAGCTTGCCAGCCTTTCGGACGATGCTGTTTATAACGCTGAAGAACCCTTTTCAAGGGAGCTCCACTCATGTTCGCCACTTGCAGAACAAGCAAAACATCCGCTGGAGCCATTCGCTGCTTATGAATCAGGCGATTGATTCTTTGGGCAGGAACGTGGAAAGCAGTGCTGAGATCTGTAATATACGTCTCTATTCTTACCTCGGCAGTGGTGTTTACTTGTACCAAGAATTGATCAAACCCCGCATCCCCGGTGTTGGGCATAAAACCGTGGGCAGGACGACCTTGAGCTTGAGCTTGCCCTTGATTTGCCTGGGCGGAAAATACGCTCAGCATACTGATCAACAGGGTTAACAAAACGATTTTTTTCATCATCAACACTCCTGTAAACAAAATAGGGCGATAGCGTTAAACGGCACTCGGCCCAAAAAACCTCAACCGCTACACGTTCTTTTCAATTGGGCAAATTAAAGACTGTCTGGAAAATTCGGAGCCAATAAAGATGTTCCCAACTCCTCTGAACCGAGAAAAAAAGTAAAGCGTCCATCCTTATCACAGATCCAGACCTCTTCTGCCCCGTTCGCAAAATATAAGAACCTTTTTTCCCGCATTTCCTGATCGGTATTTGCCGATGACATCACTTCAATACAGATTTCAGGAGCAACAGAGCATTCAGCCTCGTTTTGAATCTGCTGAAGCCGTTGCGTTGAAACCCAGGCCACATCAGCAACCCTAGTCCCCTTCTCGGTACGGATGGCACATTCCGCCAAGGCCTCGCCACCGCGCAGGTGAGCATACAGCAGGCCGATAATCTTTCCCTGAAATAGGGAGTGGTACACTTTGACAGGAGTCATAAGAAGCTGTCCCTGCTGATTGGTTTCGATCTTAAAGGGCAAATCTTTCAGATTGCCGCTGTCACATATTTTTTTCCATGTCATAGTTGGCCTGTGCTGGTTGAGAAGAGAATAAATTTTGGGCAAAGAAAAAGCCGCACCCCTGTACCTTCACAGAGTTGCGGCCTTTCTTTTTTCTTCATACCCTATGAAGATCATCAACAGCCTTTGATGCCTCAGCCCTTTTTGGCCGCAACATCTTTGCTTTCCACCGAGGGAATAGCGAGCACATATCCGCGATGCATCTTGATTCTGACCCCATCTGCGATCTCCAAGGTCACAGCACTGTCGGTCAGGCCGGTTATCTGACCGTGAATACCGCCACCGGTCATGACCTTATCCCCTTTTTTCAAATTCGTGAGAAAATCCTGCTGCTCCTTGGCTTTTTTCTGCTGGGGACGGATAAGCAGAAAATAGAAAACAATAAAAATCAAAATGAGCGGGATAAACTGGGCAATGCCCCCACCAGCCGGTGCAGCTGCTGCTCCCTGTGCGTAAGCGACTCCAATCATGGAAATAATTCCTCCAGAAGTAATTCTTTCTCGTGGTTAATGCGGGCTTTCCCGCTGTGCATAAAAATTTCGGCGAAAATCCAAAAAGCGATCTTCCGCAATGGCTTGACGCATACCAGCCATCAACGTGCAGTAATAATGCAGGTTATGAATACTGTTCAACTGATACGCCAAGATCTCTCGGCATTGAAAAAGATGACGCAGATAGGCTCGGGAATAATGGCGGCAGGTGTAGCAGGTACATTGCTCATCCAAGGGCCG
>JBATKL010000539.1:0-2268 GCA_049669385.1 Candidatus Electrothrix sp.
TGCTGACAACCTTTCCCTGCTATTTTCCCTAAAAAACCGATTACGTAATTGGCCCATCTTTTTATCTTTCAAGTCGCTACGCATATAAAGGGGTATTAAGTTTATCAAAAACGCTTCATAAAGTAAAACAGGAAACAGGACTCGCTGAAATCGAAATTCATTTCCAGATTCACGGGACGCGTTAATTATAAGATCATCAAATTCAGCAGATGCATCCGCCAAACGTCTATAGAATTCTTTAGTTCCTAACAGTAACTCCGTTCCTGTTAATTCATCAATTGGTCCAGAAATTACAAGAGCTGGAGCTACCGGTATCAAGCTTGGATCGTTAAACGCTTGAATGAAAGACTGAAGCCCCGCGTATCCTTTACAGGCTGCAACCAAAACTATCAGATTGCACTGAGTTGCCCGATTCAATATCTGAAGAGGCTTGCTCAAATCATCCCATTTCAGCATATTGTTACTATCTTTGCTATCAAACAATCCGCCTTCCGAACCATGCGCCTCAAGATGAATAAGCGGTAGCGTTCCGTGATGCTCGGCATGTGCTGCTGCACGTTCTATTGCAGCTAATACCTTTTCCTTAGTCGAGCATCTGCAATAGACTGATTTAAAATCGTACCGGCGCTCCTGCATCCATTGATGCAGTTCCTCACCTGTACGTCGATTACCCGATGACAACCACTCTATAATCCAAATATGTGTTGGCTTCCTAATAGTTGCCTTCATTGGCAACATGGATAAAAGGCCATCAAATACCTTTTGCTCATCCTCTGTTAATCTGACTGGATTCATGAAGGAATTAATCAATCTCTCTCTTCATTAAACCGTCTGCCTTACCATTGCCGCCAAAATCCCCATAATCTTCCCGGCCTGCTCAATATGATATTCCTTCCGGTCGATACCAGCCTCATCACCTGTCAATTTCAAAAATTTCCAAACACTGCCGGTTGTCACCACCCCGTAGATATGCTCAACAGTATTTCCTTCCTGCTCATTAAAAATTCGTGCCGCCACCATCTCGGCCAGACATTGCCCTATCCCGGCATTAATATTTTCGTTTTTTGCCTCAACAACGGCAATGACCGGGGAGGTGAGAAAAAATTGTTCCGTAGACAGGCTGATGATAAAATCACAAAATCCGTTCAGCCTTTTCTCTTTGTCCACATCAAAATCAATCCCGGAAAACAGACTGACCTGACCGTCCAGATACGCCCTCAATTCCAGCAGCACATAAGCAATGATAAATTCGGAACGGGCTTTTTCCGTATTCACGGCTAAGGCCAACGGGACATACTCGTCCAATTTTTTAACCACACTGTCATCCAGCCGAACAGCCTCAACGCCTGCAAACAGAGCCTTGTCTTCAATAATCGTCAGGCCGAATTCTTTTTTAACCTGTTTTATCGTAAACTCACTGTACGGCATACGTCCCTCCCGAACATCGTGCAGTCTTTCTACCGCTTAAACCCACGCCCCAACACAAACACCTCCCGACTCTCAATACGGGAACTCTGCGGCTTAACCACCTTAATCGTAGCAAAACGCTGTTTGCATTCCTTCTGAAATTCAGGAAAATCAGCACCTTGAAAAGCCTTACAGTAAAAACTGCCGTTTTCGTGCAGCATCAGTCCGGCAATATCCAAGGCCCGGCGACAAAGACGCATGGAGTGCTGATGATCAGAAAATTGATTACCAGTGGTTCGTGGTGCCATGTCACTGACCAGGACGTGAAAACCCGGCCAAAGTTTACGCAGCTCAGTGATCAATTCATCGGAATAGACATCATAACAGAGCCAGTGAATTTCAGCATGGTCTTTTGGGGTGGGAATATCAGTATACTGGAGATCTACCCCGACTACCGCACCTTTTTCTCCGACCACCTTGGCAGCATACAGACTCCAGCTGCCCGGATGGCATCCCAGATCCAGGACACGCTGTTTTGTCTTGAGGAATTTATGCTTTTTCTGAGCCTCTTCCAGCTTAAACACCGAACGGGCCGGATAATTTTCCTTTTTTGCCTTATGAAAATAAAAATCCTGTTCTTTTCGCATAATGATGTAAAATGAGTGTGTTCAGATTATCGGGTTCTTTTTTCCGCTACCGAGGCCGCTAAAGCCAAGGCCTCGGCACGCGTACTGATCCGATGTTCCATATGGGCCTCTTCCACTTGGTCCAGAATTGCACGAAACAAGGGGCCGGGGGTAAGGCTGAGTTCTTCGATCAAATCTCTGCCCGTGATTAGGGGCGGAGCCGTGCGTACCGGGG
>JBATKL010000540.1:0-2890 GCA_049669385.1 Candidatus Electrothrix sp.
GCTTGGGCAGCAGGAAAACGCTGGCACCACTCGGCATAGAAATGATCATTAAAGCAGAAGTCCCGCCCTCCCCAGCAGATGAGCATGGGCTTGTCGCTCAGCTGATCAAGAGAGGCCTCAACCCGGCTCAGGGTATTCCAAGAAGGATGATCAGGCTGCAAGGGGATATCCTGGACAAAACCATGAACCGCCACCCGGTTGGCCCAGTTATCATAGGGCGCAAGAAAGCCTGCCTTGACCTCGGGCCGCATCTTCTTGCTCACCGCCATAAAGGTGGCAGGCAGGGCAAAGCCGTTCAGGCCTCGTACCAGCAAAGTACCCAGCAGGGGCCAGCGACAAACCGCGATCCGCAAGGGGATGCGGCAGGAGCGGAAGGCCGCAGTATTAAGCACCACCAGCCCGGCCACCCGCTCAGGATGTTGTCCTGCCCAGCCCATCCCGATAGCCCCGCCCCAATCATGCACCACCAGAACGCAGCGTTCAATGCCTTGGCTATCAAGTAGGGCTGTGAAGTTGTCTATGTGGTTTTGCAGGAGATAGGGATAGTTCTGCGGTTTATCGGAAAAACCACAGCCCAGATGGTCCGGCACCAAGCAACGGTACTTCGGCTTTAACGCCGTCACCACGTTACGGTACAGGTAGGACCAGGAGGGATTGCCGTGGGCCATGACCACAGTCGGACCATCGCCCTCGTCAAGATAGGAGAGCTGATGTCCGTCAGCGGTTTGAAAGGTCTTCGGGGTAAAAGGGTACTGAGCAAGACCTAAAGAAGAACGTTCCATCACCATTCAATCCCCAGCATCACCGAATTAATCCCAGAACCGATTCCCAGGAGAGCTCCTCGTTGCCCTTTTTTGAGCTTTCCTTTTTCGAGCCCCATGGCCATGGTAATGGGGGCAGACACCGACCCCACATTCCCCAGCACCGGCAGGGTCTCAAAGTTACGCTCTGGATCAAGCTCAAGGGTGGAAAAAAGCTTGCGGGCATGGGCCTGTCCGACCTGATGACAGAAGAACCGATCAATCTTCTCCTTAGCCCAGCCTGTTTCCTTTTGAAAATCCTGCCAGCAGAGTTCTGCTGTTTCAACTCCTTTTTCCAGCAGCAACTCAGAATCCGTAGTCATCAGGGTTCCCTGTGTCTCCTGCTGCTGACCACCGTGACAGAGGTCGCTATGACGGGTGTTGGCTCTCCAGGCACCGCCAACCAGCCGATGCCCGGTATCCTGGACCTTTTTCGACCCCATAACCAAAGCAACCGCACCTGAGCCGATAGTCATAGAGGCAAAGGCGGGCTTGATGGTCTTGCGGGTCAGGGCTTCATCTGCTTGTAATTTTTCAATGGTGGAGCAGACCAAATCTTCGGCAGTCTCAGAGGCCACAATAAGGCCGTGGCGAACCTGGCCGAGCTCAATCATATTGGCCAACATGAGCATTCCATTGAGGAATCCGAGGCAGGCATTAGAAATATCAAATATCTGGCAACGACTCCCCAGTCCGAGACCGTGATGAACAAAAGAAGCCGTGGCAGGCTCCATCATATCTCGACTCACCGAGGTGAAGACCATAAAATCAATATCAGAGGCTGTAAGCCCCGAAGCAAGCAGGGCCTTGCGTCCGGCAAGAATAGCCCCCTCACTGGGTAAAGTTTCTGGATTCCAAAATCGTCGACTACGGATGCCGCTCATCAGTTCAAGACGGCCTTCCGGGAGTTTTAACCGTTTATAGACTGACGAGAGCTGTTGCTCAAGATCAGCCGAGGTTACTATATTGGGCGGTAATTCATAGCCGAAACTGTGAAGGCAAACACGGGAGTATTTCATGGGCGCTGTTCTCTATATCTTTTTTTTATCTCGTTTTTCTCCTGATTATCATGGGGACAGCCAGTCTTCCAACCTATACTATATTACGTCCACAACGGCAACCTCCCTGCGTTCTCTTCCGTAGTAGACCTTTTTAAAAGTCAAGTCACTGAACCAACAACTGATTAATATTTTTATTTAAAAGCCAGGAGATCTACAAGGTGACAATCGTATACCCTTGCTTCATATATTCGGCCATTGCCGGATGCCCGGCCATCTCCCCGACCAACGAAATGCCCTCTGCTGCCACCGCTTCTGCAACGCCCATCTTATTGGAACAGACCCGACAGGCACCAAGAATAAGCCCTTCTTCCTTGGCCTTTGTATACAGTTTATGGAGAAAATGATCTGGCTTTGCCATTTCCGGAACCAATTTCACCGCTTCTCCCTCCAGAATAATTTTTCCTTCCATCCCCTGCTCAGCCATGTCCAAGCTATTGAGGAGCACATGAATAAAACACATGGGATTGCCCTGAAAGGCGAAGATAATCGTTTTCTGCATAATTCCACTCCTGATTTTCCGTATAATCAAAATGGATAGCGCCATCTACAAGCTCTATCCGTCAATAAAAGTACTCTAGCAGACTTCTGAATAAGGCATAAAAAAATCCGGCATCCCGAGAGGGAATGCCGGATCGGATACAACAACGTCAACTGATTACTCTAGTCTTTAGTGACCAAGTATATCATTCCTGACACTGCTGGCCACTTTGATAGCCTGCTGAACAAGCTCGTCCTTCACGCCGAGTTCTTTCAGGGTGGCTCTTAGATGTTCAATAATAGCACTAAAATGGGTGCCATTTAGTCCTTTTGCCACAAGATGTGCATGACCAGCTCTCAAATTTTTAACTGAGTAATTAATCGGTCCGCCAAAGACAAAGGTGAGAAATCCTTTCTGCATCCTGAGTTGGCGCTCCATGTCAACCCCTTTGAAAAAACCGTTAACCCTTGAATCTGCCAAGACTTTTTTATAAAAAAGATCAACCGCTGCATCGACTGCCTTTTCTCCACCAAGCTGTTCATAAATACTCG
>JBATKL010000541.1:0-1712 GCA_049669385.1 Candidatus Electrothrix sp.
GGTCACGGCCGCCTTGGTTTCCTGTCCACCAGCAGCCCCGATGATCAAGACCTTGGTACCAGTGCCTTCTTTCAGCCAATGGGACACATAAACAAAGCGATCCCAAAAATGGCTCGTCGTTTTCTTGGGCAGCTCTTGCCGGATCTTTTCATAATCACCATCAAAATCATAATAATAGCTAGTACAGCAACCGCTAATTTAGACTAATAACTTCCGGTTGCCTATGGTAGCATATTGCTTTCATACTTCATAGCTAACATTAATACAAAGAATTTCAATATGAGACCACCAAAATATCGCATCAATCTGACCGGCGGCGAAAAGACTGAACTCGAACAAATCATTCGCCGACATACCACGCCACAAAATGAGGCCAGGCGAGCAAGAATCATCCTTTTAGCCAACGAAGAATGCTACACCAACCAAGAAATTGCGAAGCAGCTGAGGATAAATTCGTGCGATATTACACGATGGACAAAAAGATGGATAGACTTGGCGATGGAACCGGTTCGAAAACGGCTGAACGATGCTCCGCGCCCTGGTACACCGGATCGGATCACTGCGGAGCAATGGTGTAATCTCATGGCATTGGCGTGTGAAACACCTGATTCCTATGGTCTTCCGATCACCAATTGGACCCATAAAGAATTGGCGAGAGAGGCTGTGAGGCAGGGAATTATGGAAACTGTCAGCCCCAGTCACCTCGGCTCCGTTTTAAAAAAAAGATCTACAGCCCCATCGAAGCCGTTACTGGCTGAATGCAAAGCCTGATGAGAAAAAAGAGGAAAGGATCGCCGATATATGCGATGTTTACCACCGAATCCCCAAGACTGAAGAAGAAATCGCATTCAGTATCGATGAAATGACAGGCATTCAGGCGCTTGAGCGTATATCAGCTGACCTGCCTATGTCTGAGGGAAAGCCTGTTGCCAGAGAATTTGAATACATTCGAAATGGTACGCAGACTCTGATCGCCGCCATGAATATCACCACAGGCAAAACCGATGCTGACTGTGGCGATACGCGAAAAGAAGATGATTTCGCTAGGTTTATCAGCCGGTTGGTTCTTGAAAATCCTAAATACAAAGTGTATCATTTCGTTCTTGACCAACTTAATACCCACAAGTCGGAAACCCTGGTTCGGCTTACAGCTCAACTTTGCGATATCAAAACGGATCTCGGCGTGAAGGGAAAACACGGTATATTGAAGTCAATGGCGACACGGGAAGAATTTCTGGCTGCCCCAGGTAAGCCTATTGTATTTCACTATACCCCGAAACATGCTTCCTGGATGAACCAAATCGAAATTTGGTTTGGGATAGTGATGAAAAAAGTCATCAAACGGGGTAATTTTTGCTCTAAAAAAGATTTAAAAAATAAACTGATGAATTTTATAGATTATTTCAATAAAACAATGGCAAAACCATTTAAATGGACGTATCAGGGCAAGCCTCTTGAGGGATGAAGGTTATTATTAAAACTTAGCGGTTGCTGTACTAGATGCCGAACCGATACTCGGTTGCAAGCTTGTCAGAAACAGATTGCATCAATTTTGGCAACGGCGTGATGATCTCAACGACCTCGAACTTTGCCGACTGACTAAAACCGATTGTCCTCAAGAAGCTCTTGTCAGCTATATGGCAGCTGCCTCTGATCCTTACGATGATCCTATGATTCAGCTCCATATTTTTCGATCTGATACAGATATACTC
>JBATKL010000542.1:0-2004 GCA_049669385.1 Candidatus Electrothrix sp.
ACTTCATGCAGCACGACAGAGGATGTTTTCCTGTCCATCAGCTCACGGAATTCATGAACCAAATCAGTCCGACTGCTTCCAGGGGAAATCAGTTTCTGTTCGCACAGTTCCGACAAAGGGGCCTGACAGCCTCCTTGACAGAGGCATTTTTTTATTTCCGCTGTCGAAGGAATTTGTGCGCCAAGGAGATGCGATATCTCCTGACCAAGACAAAGGATGACCTCGCCTCGTGCAAGTTGTTTGGCAAGCCGTCCGTAATCCGGACCTTCAGCAATATCTTGCCTTTTTCGGTCCAAGGACTCCAGAAAACGAACAAGCACTTCCCATTCATCAGGCCGATCAGCAGCATTGCCAATTTTTTCCAACAAGGCCTCATCTTCAGGACAAAGCCCTTTCTCATCCATCCGTTTGAACTCGTTGCGAACAGCCTTGGTAAGTTTATCGTACAGCTTGTCATCAATATCGAAATCCGGCAACAGGCTCCGCAGCTGTTTTTTCGCCAAGGCAATGCGGTCAGCAGAAGAGGCAGCTGAACACAGTGCGGAATGCGGTGCGGAGAAGGAGGGAATCAGATGCTCAATCTCCGGGTAAATAGTTTGCAGGTTGGAGATACCAACAGCATAACCAAACTTTCCACCTCCTCCCTCATGACTGACTACACCAATCAGCCTGCCGTCTTCATCGCAGAGCGGCGAACCGCTATAGCCGGGCTGCAGTTTGGAAAGCGGGTCATCAGGATCAATCTTGAGCTCCCATGCCTCAATGCTGGATTTGCCGACGTCAAAAGTCAACCCTAAGTCTTCGCCCAGACTTCCTTGTATCTCCCGGCGAGCGTGGTTGTCTTTGGCTCCGCGAAAAAGCCCGTATCCGCAAAGCTGAAATCTCTTGTCAGGTTTTCCCCGGTTTGCACGATTTAACAGAGGAGGTGTCTCCTTATTTTTATAGGATATGCGTAGCAGGGCCAGATCAATTGTATCTCTTGAACCTGTTTCCACAATCTCAGCTTCATACCCGTTAGCCATAACCTTTCTGTTGAGATCGTCCACCACATGGGCGCAGGTAAGGAGATACAGCTGCTCGTCTCTGTGAGCTACAGCAAAGCCGGTGCCGAACACCTTCTTTTTGTCAGGGTCTGCGCAGGTAAGGAGAAAGACGGCATCTCGTGCAATTGTCATTATCAGATTTCGTCAGATTTTGGCGAGATAGACAGCTTGACCTTGAGATTGGCACTCCCCTTGCTCTTGGCCAAAAAGACCGAACCCTCAGCGGAAAAACAGAGTTGAAGCTCAATCTCCACATTATCAATGGACATCTCCTTATTCAGCTCCTTCCACACCGAGACCATCGGTCGACAGGCCTTGAGTAACACCGGCTTTACGGTGTCAATCGCCTTATCAACCCTACCAACCTGTTCTGTCACCCCGCCGGAAATTTGATTGACCTGGTCATCAGGCACATCTATTTCGACCAGCAGGCCGTCTTCCAATTCAATGAGTTGATTGGTCATATCGTGTTTTCTCCTTATCAGCTGATTACCTGAATTCGTAGAAAACAGCAGCACTGCCGAGCTGTCTCGTTTTCATACGGTTGGTAAATATGTATTTTTGACAGGTATATATCCTTTTCGCAAGCAAAAACAAAGCATATGATATTTCGAAGCCCTCTGATCAGTAAAGATCAGAGAGACAGTAAGGTCCGAAGATTTCGCATGTCCAGAAGGAACAATTGACAACAGATATACAGCAGGATACTATCCTTGATCATTATGTGCATCATTCCGCCGTGGCCCTGAGTGCTTGCGGACGGATAGCCAGATTCATCGGGGCTTACGAAAGCTCACCCGCGACCACATTAAAGCTCTTTCGGATCGGTTTCATCTTTCACCGTCTATTTTTTTCAGACAGTAGGAAATTCAGTCAAGTGTAAAAAACTTCCTCATCGAGTATAAGCAATTCCCTTGCAATTCATCGATGAACGAGACTCTGAATTTCCAGTTGCTTATGC
>JBATKL010000543.1:0-6387 GCA_049669385.1 Candidatus Electrothrix sp.
GGCTCCGGTCCCGAAAAAACTCCTGCCCAAGGAGCTGAGCTCTGTGGCTGCGCTCAAGGAAATTGACCCCGGCCTGCCTTCCGCCGTGCTGCTTAACCGGCCCGATATTAGAGCGGCGGAGCATAAACTCAAGGGGGCCTATGCCTTTATCGGGGCAGCCCGGGCCTCGGTCTTCCCCCGCATCTCCCTGACAGCCTCAGCAGGTACAGCCAGTGATGCGCTGGATGGGCTCTTTGGTTCCGGCACCGGTGTCTGGAGCTTCATGCCGAAGCTACAACTTCCTCTTTTTGATCCCCGAGTCTGGAAGGCCCTCCAGGTGAGTAAGGTCGATCGGGAGATTCTGTTTACTCGGTACGAAAAAACCGTGCAGACCGCCTTCAAAGAGGTTGCTGATGCCCTAGCTGTGCAAGGCACGATCAGTGAACAGCTGGTTGCCCAGGAAGCCTTAGTGGAGTCAGCCGAGGCAACCTATGAACTCTCGGATAAGCGTTATACTATGGGGCTGGACAGCTATCTCAGCGTGCTGGATGCCCACCGTTCGCTCTATGCCCAGCAACAGGCTGTGATTTCTCTTCGTTTGGCCCGGTTGGCCAGTCAGGTGACCTTATATACGGTGTTGGGGGGAGGACAGGAGGAGGGGAAAGGGAAGAAATAAGCGTTGTACACGTATTTTTTCCGACAGGTGAAAGGGAGCACGGCATGCCGTGCTCCCTTTTTTTACGGTGTTTTTATTGGCTTACGACGACATCCGTTCCAGGATGCGGTAGTTTCTGTTCACCATTTCCTGCGGATCAATGATCAGTCCTGCCTGAATCATGGCATTATCGTAGATCTGCTCAGCTATCTCCTTAGCAAAGTCCTGATCCTTGGTTCGCAGATCAGCCATCTTTTTGATCAGCGAGCTGGCCGGATTAATTTCCATTTCCTTTTTACTGGACATACCCATAGGATTATCCTGTGCGTTTTTCCCTTGAGCTGCTAGGATTCGCTCCATGGATGAGGTCATGTAACCGTCTGAGTTAAGAATCATGGCCGGGCTGTCTACCAAGCGGGTTGAAGGTTTGACGTCCTTGACCTTGTCGCCCAGAACTTCTTTCATCCATTTGCAGAGCGAAGTCTGCACAGCCTCGGCCAGTTTTTCTTCTCCGGCCTCATCTTGAATCTCCTCGTTTTTTTCCGTGCTTTCTGGCAGGCGCAGATCGGCCCGATCAGCAGAAAGGAGTTTTTTGCCGTCAAACTCACCCAAATGAGAGAGGACAAAGTCGTCAATGGGTTCCAGGGTGTAGAGGATCTCGATATCCCGTTTTTTGAACATTTCTACATATGGGCCGTTCTCGATAGCTCCTCGACTGGGACCGTTGATGTAGTAAATCTCTTCCTGGCTTTCTGCCATCCGATCCACGTATTCCTGCAAAGAGGTCATGCTGCCCGCTTCAGTGGCGGAAGACTCAAAGCGCAACAGCGTGGAAAGTTCTTTTTGGTACTCAAAATCAGAGGTAACACCCTCTTTGAGGAAAATACCAAAGGTCTTCCAAAACGCCAGATATTTATCGTTGTCTTTCTTGGCCTCTTCTGCCATCAGTTTAAGAAAGCGTTTGGTGATAACCCGGCGCAGCTTGACCACCAGCGCATTGTCCTGGAGGGACTGGCGGGAGATGTTAAGGGGAAGGTCCTCTGAATCGACGACACCTTTGAGAAAGCGCAGCCACTCAGGCAGAATGCTTTTGCTGTGTTGGTCGATCAACACTTTCTGGCAGTAGAGATTGACACCGGGCTCCATCCGGCCCATGCCCATATTTTCGAAGTTGTCCTTGGGAACAAAGAGGAGAGCATTGATGGCCAGCGGTGCATCAGCGGCAAAATGGAGGCGAAAGGTGGGCTCGTCATAGGCATTGCCGACGAACTTGTAGAATTCGTTGTACTCTTCGTCTGTGATTTCGCTTTTGGATCGGCCCCAGATGGCCTCAACCGTGTTGATTTTTTTTCCTTCCACATTGACCGGAAAGGGGATAAAGGTAGAGTACTGCTTGATGATGCGCTCTAAGGTGAACTTTTGGCCGTACTCCTCAGCATCGTCTTTCAGTTCAATGATGACCTTGGTACCTCGATGCAGGCCGTCACATGGACTGATGGTATAGGAACCGTTGCCGTCAGAGTGCCATTCATGGCCTTCGCTGCCGTCCCAGGAGCGGGTTTGGACAGTGACGGTTTTTGCCGCCATAAAGGCGGAGTAAAAACCTACCCCGAACTGGCCGATCAGGCTGACATCCTTTTTGGCGGCCTCAGCCAATTCTTCGATAAATTTGCCAGACCCGGAATGAGCAATGGTGCCCAGGTTTTCCTCTAGCTCCTCCGCTGTCATGCCGATGCCGGTATCGGTGATGGTCAGACTGTGTTTTTTATCATCACAGTTGATATTGATCTCCAGCGGGACATGGGCGTCGAATTCCGGCTGTTCCGTGAGGGAAAGATGACGGAATTTTTCCAAGGCATCTGAAGCATTGGAGACCAGCTCACGGACAAAAATGTCTCGTTCAGTGTAGAGTGAATTAATGACGATATCAAGAACCTTCCGGGTCTCGGCCTGAAATTGTTTGGTTTCAACCTGTGTACTCATGATGGTTATCCTTCTTATGGAGTATTTTTTTAATGGTTCACGGTTTCCATTTATGGTTAGATGAAGTTGCCTCTACTCTAATAAACCCCAACAGTAAGCATGATTAGCTCGCTGTCAAGATGTTGACAAGGGAAGCCCGGTAATGTAACACATGCATGCTTGATCGTTTGAGTTTAAAAAACACGTCATCAAGTTCAACCTTTCGGAAGCAGCCGGAAAAAATATGCAACCATCCTCCGTTAAAACACTTTATTTTGTGTTCCTGTCAGGAATATTCCTCTGGACTGCGGTTATCGTGACCTCCTTAGTCTGGAATATCCATGTCGAGCGTCGTCAGTTGGCAGAATTAGTGGAAAATGAGGCCCGCTCTCATTTTAATAAGGATCAGGCCTTTCGCTTTTGGGCTTCTTCGCACGGGGGCGTCTATGTGCCGGTGAGTGAGGAAACGCCTCCTAATCCAAACCTGAGCCATATTGCGGAAAGGGATATTGTTACTCCTTCCGGGAAACAACTCACCTTGATGAACCCGGCCTATATGCTCCATCAGATGATGGGGCAGTTTGAGAAATTGTATGGGGCTAAAGGACGAATTACCAGTTTACAGTTTTTCAACCCTGATAATGCTCCTGATGAGTGGGAGAAAAAAGCCCTGCACGCCTTTGAGCAGGGGGCGGATGAGGTTTTTGAATATACAGAGATAAAAGGGGCATCCTATCTTCGGCTTATGCGACCGATGGTCGCAAAAGCGGATTGCTTAAAATGTCATGCCACGCAGGGCTATAGAGAGGGAGATATCCGTGGCGGTGTGGGCATCGCTTTGCCTCTGGCATCGTTCAAGAAGGCCAGTAACGATGTTGTTCGACAGATCTGTTTTGTCTATATCCTGCTGTGGTTGGCCATGTTACCTGTCTTTTTTTTCTTTTATAAAAAAATGCAGTCTCGACTCCGAGAAAGAATGCAGCATGAGGCCGAGCAACAGGAGTGGGCCGATATTTTTAAGCATGCTCCGTGGGGGATTGCGCTCAGTAAGATAGGCAAGGTAGAAACCTTTTCTATGGATATGATGAACCCTGCTTTTGCAGAGATGCATGGGGGGACCATAGAAGAATTGAAGGGTAAATCTTATCTCACGTTGATTGATACAACGTGTCAAAATAACGTTGTCGAATATTTACATATTGCAGAAGAAAAAGGGCATCATATTTTTGAATCGCTCCATCTTCGTAAAGAGGGAGCCCCCTTTCCTGTTGAGGTGAATATCACCGTTGTGCGTGATAGCAGTGGAAAGAAAATCAGTCGGATAATGAATGTCCAAGATATCAGCGAGAGAAAAGAGAGTGAACGTCTTATTGTCCGGGCCCGTGATGAATGGCAGCGGACCTTTAATGCGATTAATGAAATAATCTTTCTTCTGGACCCAGGCCTGCGGGTGTTGCGAGCCAACAGAGCTGCCGAGCTGTATTTTGATGCCCGACCTGGGGAACTTGCGGGACGTCAATGCTTTGAACTGTTCCGCGAAGCATCTTCTCCTTGCGAAGGTTGCCCAGCAGTCAAATCAATACAAGAGCATAAATCTTTTTCCTGTCAGATTGAGCATCAACATCCTGAGAGATCGAATTATTTTCTTGTCTCTTCTGCTCCTGTTTTTGATGAAACAAAGAAACTGACCTCAATTGTCTGCTTTGCCAAAAATATTTCCGAGCAGAAACAACTCGAATCCAAAGTGCGACAGGCCCATAAAATGGAGGCTATTGGTACGCTCGCAGGTGGCATAGCTCATGACTTTAATAATATTTTGTCTCCGATCATGGGCTATGCGGAGATACTGAGTGAAAACCTGCCTGATGAATCGGTGGAGAGTTTTCAGGCCCGGCAAATATACAGTGCTGCTTTACGAGCCAGGGATCTGGTGCAACAGATCCTTGGTTTTAGTCGGCAGACAGATCAGGCCTTACAGCCGGTGGAACCCCATCATATCGTCAAAGAGGCATTAAAACTCCTTCGCTCTTCTATCCCGGCGTCTATTGAAATCAAACAAAATATAGATAATACCTGCGGGAAGATTATGGCTGACCCCACCCAGATCCATCAGGTGGTGGTTAATCTCTGTACCAATGCCTATCAAGCCATGATGAACAGAGGGGGGATCTTGGGGGTGAGCATGCGTCCTCTTGTCCTCATGGCTGAGGATTCGGTGTATAAAATAGGTTTGCCGTCGGGATCGTATATTTTGATAGAGGTCAGTGATACCGGGCATGGGATTACACCGAATATGATCGAAAAGATTTTTGAGCCCTATTTTACAACCAAAAAAAATCAAGGGGGGACTGGATTAGGTCTTGCCACGGTTCATGCCATTGTCCATAAACATAAGGGGACGGTTTCGGTTTACTCGGAACCGGGGCAGGGGACAACGTTTCGGGTGTATTTGCCTCAGCTGAAGGAAGAGGATAAGCTGGCCGAAGAGCTTTTCTTTGTCGGGGAGGAGAATCCTGCGGGTACGGAACATGTTTTGGTTGTTGATGATGAGCAGACTGTTGTCGATATTACCCGCTATATGCTGATGCAATTAGGCTATAAGGTGACGGTGGAGACAGACAGCCCGGCTGCCTGGGAGCTTTTTGCTCAGCAGCCTGATGTCTTTGATCTTGTCATTACGGATATGGCTATGCCGAAAATGAGCGGGATCGAACTGGCAACGAAGATTTTAGAACGAAGACCGGAATTGCCGGTTATCTTATGCACCGGCTTCAGTGAAATGGTCAATGAGGAAAAGGCCAAGTCCTTGGGCATTAAGGCGTACTTAATGAAGCCTGTGCTTAAAAGCAAATTGGCGGCCAGTGTCAGGCAGGCCTTGGGTGACACACAGGAACAGGATGGATGAGAACATCCGTCGGGAGCTCAAGGGAGCTCAAGTTGTTTTTTTTGTTCCTACTTGACCTTTACAGGGCCAGGATATAAAATCTTATTTTTCTTCTTGAACTTCGATTTGGTGAGGGAGCGTACTTGACGTAGGCCTTAACCTCGAAAAATAATACCTTCATGACCTATCATTATGCAACCAACAGCTGACGTCTTGATTATCGGTGCCGGTCTTTCCGGGCTGGCTGCGGCTACCTTTTTAAAACATAAAGAACCGGATATCTCTTTATTGATTATCGAGCAGGGGGATCACCCCGGCGGGGCTGTTCACTCGCATATTGAGGAGGGCTATCTTGCCGAGGGTGGAGCGCATGGCTTTTTGGATAATTCTCTGGAAAGCAGGGTGTTGGTGCATGAGGCCGGTTTGACGGAAGAGGTAGAAAAGGCCCCCTTGTCCGAGTTTGTCCGTTATATCTGTCTGGATGGTCAGCTCCAGCTTATTCCGCAAAGCCCTGGGAAAGTCCTGAAGGCCCCCTTGGTTCCTCTGACGGCCAAGCTCAGGGTGCTTGCTGATCTCTGGAAAAAGCCCCTGCCTGACGAACCCACAGTGGCCCAATGGGTAGAGTATCGTTTCGGCAAGGCCTTGCTGCCCTTTGCCGACGCAGTGTTCACTGGGACTTATGCCGGTGATATTGAACGATTGAAGCTGGAAGCGGTTATGCCCGGCCTGCATAATTTGGAGCAGGAACATGGCTCGGTACTGAAAGGGGCTGTGCATAAGATGCGTTCGACCCGCAAAGAAAGCAGAAAACAGGGCAAGAAAAAAGGAAAAAAAGGTCTGCCTGCCATGACCAGCTTCAAGTCCGGAATGTCTCGTCTTCCCCAGGCCATGGCTGCCAAGCTGATTC
>JBATKL010000544.1:0-4657 GCA_049669385.1 Candidatus Electrothrix sp.
AGTAAGCCGGTAAAGAGGCGGCGAAGGAGCCTGTAGAGCAGGGAGGCTTCAATAATATTTTTCCCCTGTATTTTACGGAAAAAGGCTGATCCGGCCAGCAGGAGGAAGAGGCCTGCCTGGACAAGGACAAAAACGGCAAAGTAGGCGGCCACATTGACCGGTTCCCTGCCGGAATAGCTGAGAAAGGAAAAGGCCAGCCCACCCCCAGAGAAGAGGCCAGCAAACAGGGCAATACCGAAAAAAAGGTAGAGCATTTCCTGCCAGGTTCTTCCGGGCAAAGCGACCTCGTTTTTTTTCTTGTGCAGGGTGGCCCGGCGGGAAGAAAGCCAGGCCCAGAGCAGTCTTTGCGGCTTTGCTTGCTGAGTCGCTGCAGGCAGGTCGGTGTATATCTGCCGGTCACGGGCAGAGAGGTTGTCGAGGTCCTCTCCGTCATCCTGACTGAGGAAAAATTCCAGATCAATAAGGTCTGCGATGTTCCATAGTTTTTTCATGCAAGATATGATCGTTATCAATAGGGCATTGGTCTTTGGGAATGCTGTATCATGTCTGGTGCATGATACCAGAATTTGTTGCGTTGTGCATCCTGCGGAAGCAATCCGCAATATTACATTTTTTAGAGGCTGAGTGAAGCAGGGGGGCTGAAAAAGAGAGGTATGAAAATGTGCGTAT
This sequence comes from Candidatus Electrothrix sp., assembly GCA_049669385.1. Taxonomy (GTDB): domain Bacteria; phylum Desulfobacterota; class Desulfobulbia; order Desulfobulbales; family Desulfobulbaceae; genus Electrothrix. Next base: position 670 of record JBATKL010000544.1, read on the forward strand.
GATCTGGAGGTAATGCTTTCTCCTTTTCAGTGAAAAAAGGAGGTTGAAGACTTGAGTGCATTCATGGCTGACTGACTATTTCTCCACCTCAAATCCGTATTTTTTCAAGACTTCCTTGGCCTCGCGGCTATTCAGATACTCATACAAGGCCTTGGCCGAGGTGTTTTTTGCTCCGGCAAGGGTTAGGCCCAGGGGATAGGCCACCCGATCATACAAGTCATCCGGCACTGTGAACAGAATTTCCGCATTGCGGGCCAGCAGGGCATCGGTCTGATAGACAAAGGCCCCGTCCACCTCGCCTCGATCCGCATAGAGTAATGCCTGGCGTACATCTTTGGCCATGACCAGCTTCCTCTGCTCTGTTAAAGCAGCATACACCCCGGCATGCTCCAGAGCCTGCTTGGTGTACTGACCCGCTGGAACGCTTTGGGGGCTGCCCAAGGCAATGCGCTCAAGGTCGATGAGTTTGTTCAGGGTCAGGGAGGGTACGCGTTTTTCGCCGATAAAGACCAGCTTATTATAGGCAAAAATGCGATTCGTTCTCGGAGCAATAAGCTGCTGTTCCACCAAGTAGTGCATCCACTTGGGATTGGCGGAAATATAGAGATCACCCGGTGCGCCTTGGTCGATCTGTTTCGCCAGCCCACCGGATGAGCCGAAATTGGTCTGAATCTTAGCCTGAGGATGGCTCGCGTTAAAGCCTGTAATAATCTCCTTTAGGGCATCAGTCATGCTGGAGGCGGCAGACAGATAAACGGTCTCTGCCGAAGCGGCAACCGTAAAAAACAGCACGACAGGAACAATGATGAGGGCTTTGACGCTCATAGTTCTTTCCTTTTTTGTTACGAGAAGGCCTTACGCATTGTATGTATCATATACATATAATGCATAAGGCCACAGCCAGCGGTACATAGCAAGCCCAGTCGTTTGACGGCTGGCTGAAGTGATAAGACGATGATGGATTAATGTCAGCCGCAGCCGGTTCCGGTGCCCAGACATTCATCTTTGGAAGAACATTTTCGCATTCGCCCTTGCAAGGGAGACAACCTTTTGCCCGTGTAGATCGCTTCAAGTCCTTTTTCAATAAAACCGGTCATGGTGATCGGTTTCAGGCCGCGTTTACTTAAGGCCTCTTTGGGACCGTCCCCCAGATCACTCACCAGGATCGCCTGGCAATCACTGAGGATCCTGCTGATATTCAGCCAACGCTGGTTGCCGCCACCAGCCGAGGGGGCCTGCCTTTCTTCAATCAACTTGTAACCGCCTTCTTCGTCCTGACCCCAGATTTGAAAACGAGTAGCCTCGCCGAGATGCTGGTTGACCAGTACACCTTCCTGGGTAGTAACTGCAACATAGGGACGTTTGGCCTCGGAATGCTTGGGCAAGCTAGCACAGGCGCTCAGGCAGCCGCGCAGTTCATCGGTCCTGTCATTGTCGAGCAGGCCCACAGCATCGGCACGACAGCGAGTGCAATGGCGCATCTGCGGCAGATGTTTTTCAGACTCGTTGCGGGTTTCCTTCATGACCTCTTTGGAGGGCTCAGGGACATTTTCAAAGACGGTGTCTGCATTAGGCAACATGGCCATACAGTTAAACAGATCTGCGCCCAGTTCCTTCATTGCCTTAGCAACCTCGATGACATGATGATCATTGATACCGGGAATCAGAATGGTGTTAATCTTCACCGTGATATTATGCTGCTTGAGTTTTTCAATAGCGTGGAGCTGACGAGCCAGCAGCAGCTCGGCACCTTGCCGTCCTCTGTAGATGATTTTGCCATCCCGTACCCAGGAATAGACCTTTTCCGTAACTGCCGGATCCACCCCGTTCACCGTCACGGTGACATGAGAAACGCCAATTTCAGCTAGTTCTTCAACATGGGGAGCCAATTCCATACCGTTGGAGGCCAGACAGAGGATGGTATCCGGGTATTTGTTGCGGATCAGGCGCATGGTTTCCAGGGTTTCCTCGGCATTGGCAAAGGGATCGCCTGGTCCGGCAATGCCAGCAACAGAGATGCGTGGCTCTTTTTCAAGGACCTTGCCCATATAATAGAGGGCCTGTTCAGGGGTCAGGATGGTACTGGTGACACCAGGACGTGATTCGTTGACGCAATCGTACTTGCGGTTGCAGAAGTTACACTGAATATTACATTTCGGAGCAACCGGAAGGTGAACCCTGCCGTACTGTCCCTTGACTTTGGCGTTGAAACATGGATGACGGTTAAAGTCTATAGTATTCATGTATTGCTCCTTATGCAAAATATAAGCTTGCGGGAAGTATTCCCTGGGCTCGAAATTATATGTGTTTGTTTTGGTTATCACCTTGTAGATGTTTTTATAGTTACAGCTAAGCAAGTGCCATGCCAAAGATGTTTTTTGTTTTTATTTGTTTTGTTTTAGGCTTTTAGTATGGATGATGGGGAAGTAGGGGAGGGGGCGAGGGGAGGTGCCACTGTTGCATTGCTGACAAAAATGAATACGTGGTTCTTTTTTGTCTTTTTGGTTACACGAGACAGAGGGTGGCCTAGCAGGGGAGCTTGGGGAACAAGAAGTTTAGGGGATGTGTTTCTTTATGACAATATGTCGAGGATGAATTCAACAGGTCGTTGCAGCTTTTGGGCGATATTTTCCGCATCCATTCCGCTCTCATGTAAAACCTGTACCGTTATAGAAAGCATTTTCTTTTCTTCGGCTTGGGCCTTTTTAACTTTTGCTTCCGCTGCCTCTGTTCTTGCTTCAGCTTCTTTTACCTTCTGCTCGGCACGTTCTTCTCCTTCTGCGAGGGCTGTCTTGTAGACATTCTGTTCAATCCGCTTGGAATCAAGGTACTTCTCGTAGCTCTTCTTCTCCAGCTCCGGCAAATTGTCCACCCGCAGCTTTTCTTTGGCTTCCCGCAAGCCCTTAGCCTTGAATTCATCCTTAATTTCGTTATTTTTCAGAAAATAAATCCATTCATCAAGGCTGTCTTTGGCAAGATCGTCAAACTTATTGACCTTGAGCAGGTAATACGTCGTGAAAATGTCCGACACCTTGCTTGCGGGATAGGCTTTTTTCTGGGCTGCGTTCAGGTCAAGTACGTCGCCAGCATGCATTCCGACAAAATTTGTTGAGCCAACATAGACGTAATCTTTGCCCAGGCCTAAGTTGAAATACACGATGTTGATGGAGAAAATCTTTTTAATCTTCTCGTACTCCTCACCTTCAGCAATATGCTCGGTCAAGAGCTTGGCCTGCCCGAAGTTCATGCGGTGAAAAAAATCTCTTTCCCGCTCGTTCTGCACTTCGATCAGCATCAGATCGTCCGCAGTGTTTTTGACGAGGATATCAATCTTGTTGAACTTGCCGTCTTCCCGATCTTTGTTGCTCTCACTTTCCAGGATTTCGCTGATTTTTATATCTTCTTTCAGCAGCTCGGAAAGAAAGCCCTCAAGAATGCCAAAATTGGCTTTCTGGCGCAGGAGCCGCTTGATGGCCCAGTCGAATCGGATGTGTTTTTTCATGGTGTTTCTTGCGGCAAGTTCTATAAATCAGAGATGCTCCCTTTTTTCTCGACAAAGAGCCCAGTTTAGAGCGTAGCGGCTTTTTCGTCACCAAGTCCACTGTACAGCCAGACTGTGCTGCTCAGAAGGTCAGTCTCTTCGTCTCGTCCGGCTGATCACTTTATGAAAATTATTCGAGTTTCTCTCCAAAAGAATAAAGTTTATTCAATTCCAATATATCCAAACTCTCAAAAAACTTTTTACGGAATTTAATATGGGTTGCATTGAATGGAGCATGTCTGTATTCAACAATTGACACATTGCCATCATTGAGATCGGCGTATTCTCTTTTTTTAATTTTTAAATAAGTATCATTCGATACTGAAATAACGAGAATTCCTATCCCAAAATGTTCCGCATACAACTTGAGGCTCGTTGAATCCAATTTATTGATGAGGTTCTCAGGGTAAACGAAAGCAAAATAAGAACGATTCGAGAACCTTGTAT
>JBATKL010000545.1:0-2880 GCA_049669385.1 Candidatus Electrothrix sp.
ATGTGGTATCGTATGGGGCATAAAACTTAAATCGGACGCTCATGAAAACTTCTATTTTGATTTTTCATGAGAAAATTTCTCATTAATGAACTGTTAGGCAGATTAGAAAATGAACTGGGAAGCTGCTGGCGCAATCGGCGAAGTAATTGGGGCTGCTGCTGTCATCGTTACGCTTATATACTTAGCGAAACAGGTCAAGCAAAGTGTCGGTATGGCCCGAGCCTCTCAAAACAGGGTATTGTTTGAATCGTACGAAGGGCTCAACGATGTAGTAGTTTCCAACCCTCATATCGCAGGCGCGCTCAAAGCCTTAGAAAACCCGGAGCGCGGCAACAACCGCCCAGACAGTGTATTGCTTCGGCATATTGGCTATCGCTGGTTGAACGTCTGGACTTCAGCGCAAATGTCTTTTGACAACGGCCAAATTAGTACGACTGAGTATGAATTCTACAAAGATGATTTCAAAAACATCGTAGACCTTTATCCTGGGCTCATCCCCTACGTTATCGAGGAGTTAAGACGCTACCCAAGCTATGCCAAATCCGAAATATTTTCGCCAGTATGGAACGACATTTAGTTTTCACGAATTAATAATCCACCTGACAAGGCGCTCAACCTGCCGCAGCTGGCACAAACTCGACGCCTTGGCAGCAGAGGAACAGGTGCTTGTGGATGACCCTTAGCGAGCCAGAAGCTGCCGTAGATCCAGATTTAAGCGACAGGCCCTAATCGACGCATTGCCGCCATCGCGGGGCTCAGTTATTCTCTTTAGCGAAAATTCGTTATTTCTCGTTGCACCATTTAGTTCTCAGGACTTTGTCTATTTTCGAAAAGGGGTAGCTTGTGCTAAATGAAACTGCTGACTCGCTGGCACTTCTTGTAGAAGCAAGTATGGCGTTCGCTGGATTTTCTGGCATCGTTATCGCAATATCTTCTAACCCATCCGGATGGACTTACGCACAAAGATTCAGAACGCAAAACCTGCTCGTTTTCCCTCTAGTGACTGCTTTGATAGTTTTTATCCTTTTGGGGTTGTCAGAGCTGGGAGTGAGCAGCGAGAGTGTAGCGCGATCAGGAAACCTGCTCATAATGGTAGTTTTTTTGATAATGTTTGTCAGAGGCATAATTGCTCTCAAACAGTCAACTACCGGAACCTCAGAACCGATAAATCTTACAGTATTCTTTAGTTTTGGCGGGATCGCCTTGATTGCCCTCGGTGCTCAATTGATGAGCATTTTACGGTTTTTCCCCGGCAGAGAGTTTGGTCTTATGTATTTTGGACTGGTTGCTCTGTTGCTGGTGGCAGGAGTGCAATTCTTTATCTTGGTGTTCAGTAGACCGCGAGATGGAAGTTGAATTATCACGTCTGCTAGTGGCACAAACTTGCCCTCCAACTCGCTGGTTTCGGGGCCTGTGGACGACCGTTAACGAACCGACAGCAAACGAGAGCTGCTGGATTGCCCGAGGGCAGCTAACGACGCATTTGCGACATTAGCCTCCTCTCAAAACCTGTAAATCGCCAAGGCATGTTAAGCGTCGCTTGATCTTCCTTCGTGTTTACGGAAATCCCAATCCCAATTGCTGATCCGTGACGTCTCTCGTTGGTCCATCTCCTTCCATAGATCTGCGTAGTAGTGGTTGGTTTCCTTGAAGCGGGTATATACTTCAACTTCGAATATCTGTTTAGCCTCACTGACAGTGTTAATCCACTCTGACTCGGGGAATACGCCTTGCTCATAAAGCCGAAACAGTTTGTAGAGTTGATTTGAGTAGACGCGGGTCATGCCGTTCCAAACAACGATTTCATCTTCATTCAGGCTATCGAAATCGACATTCGCTCGTCGGATAATTGACGCTCGTTCTACGTCGCCAAATAGAAAATAATCTATCTCGTTGTACCCCGACATAGCGCTTTCGAAGATGGCTATTGATTGGCTCCTTGTATTTTGGCGAATCTGTAGTGAAAGGTAGAAAATTGTTGCGACGACGGTAACCGCGCCCAGTATTTCCCCAACTGCACCGATTGCTTCCCAGTTCATTTGTGTACTTCTCCTTGTTTATACCTCGGTGGAAGCATAGTCGCATATGTGTCAAATATGGAAGCCCGTCTAGCCTCACCACCTGGGGGAACATAGACCGGAATCAACAGATCCAGAGGAGAAGCCCCAGGCGGGCATGTGGCTCAAATTGGCACCTTTCAGACAAGGTGAACGGGTGTCCGGGGCGAGCCGGATGACTCCTTCCGGGTGAGGAGGAGACAAAACGATCCGATATGCCCTTGGTCGGCTTTCGACGCGAAAGGGACATTGGCATTCTGCTGAGGTACCCTTAATCAACCAATAATAGTGGGGGATTCGGGATGAACTGGGAAGCCGTTGGAGCGGTTGGCGAGATCGTCGGAGCTATCGGGGTGATCGCTTCTCTTCTTTATGTAGCAATGCAGGTGAGAGTGAGCAATAAGGCTTCACTAATTGAGTCAAAACTGGCCATATCCAGAATGCACTCTGACTTTCTCGGCTCGCTGATACAAAATCCCGAGTTGGACGAAATCCTCCGTAGGGGCCTAGCAGGACTGGAACCGCTATCGAAAGAAGACTACCACCGCTTCTCAAATTTGGCTGTGCAAGCCTTCACATTTTTTTCGGCGGGTCACTTTCAAGTAGAAGCAGGAACGATAAGTAGTGATGAATGGCATGAAAGTGAAATCATCATTCAATACTGGGTACAAGGCCCTGGTTTCAAGAATTGGTGGAACAAGGATGGTCGAAAGCGTTATAGCCCAAAATTCGTTTCCTATATGGATTCGAAATATTTTTCCTGAGTGACTGCTGGTTTCAGAGCACACTTTAGTGCCACTCATCGCTTTTAAGCAGAATATCC
>JBATKL010000546.1:0-2748 GCA_049669385.1 Candidatus Electrothrix sp.
CGCTGAACAGCAAGATGTTTCAGGAGATAGACAACTCCGATACCAGCAGCAACGGCAAAGGCACCATAGCCGATAAAGCAGGTAATAACGTGGGCAATGAGCCAGTTGGATTGTAGGGCTGGAACCAGCGGAGTGATATCCTGGTTAATTGTTGTGGAAAGAGATGCATAGGCCATAGTGGTGACCGCCAAGGGCATGACAAAGGCCCCCAGTACCGCAACCTTGAACTTTAATTCCAGCAGGATGTAAAAGAGGGTTATGCACCAAGCAAAAAAGACTAGCGATTCATACATGTTAGTCAAAGGTGCATGGTCGAGACCAATTTTGTACGATTCCTGCCAGCGTAACCCGAGAGCCCCTGTATGGATCAGGACACCGATACTGGCAAGGATCAGCCCGGTCAGCCCGATCTTTTTGTTACGGAAAACGAGCAGGCCGATGTAAAAAGCCGCAGAGAGCAGGTATATTATGGTGGTATAACCAAAGAGTTGAGAGCTATTTATCATGTGTCTATCCGATAGGTATTTATTTATACGTGGTCAATATTTTTTGGCGAAGCTCTGAAAGTAATGTTGCTCATGCTACATTACTTGCCGGATATGTTTTCAGTTGTATTGAGCTCATTTTCTCTTTGCAAAGTTGTCTGTAAAAGAGGCAAATGTTTTGGCAAAGTCAAAGCTGTTTTTATTGGCATGACCGGCAAAAAGCACCATGGGTTGACCGTCTACTTCATAGACATGGGCCCATATTTTTCGATGGGACATGAAAAAGGCCATATACAATCCTATAAGCATCAAGGCGCAGCCTGTATAGACCCACCAGACGCCAGGATCTTTTGCGACCTGAAGGCCTGTGGCGAAATGAGGGCTAATAATGAGTTCGTACGTTGCCTTTGGTCGCTCAACAAGGACTGGAGTGCCGTACATCAAAGGAAACATGGACGGCGGCCCATCGGAATCTATCATCCAGATTTTCATCTCAGTGCTGCTTTTTCCATCAGGTGTCTGGATCGGGCGAGCAGATTGAATACGTATCATAGCATCAGATTCGCCTTCTTGCCATTTATTGATGACGGAATAGTTTTGCGGATCAACTGGAAAGGCATGAATCTTGCCACTGTTGATCTCGCGCAGTTTGATAATAGCTGCGCCTATCTGATTATAACTGGATTGATAAAAGGTAATGCCCTTGTAGATAAGAGGCTTGTTGACCTCAATGGTGGTGGTGAGAATCTCTTTGCCGTCCTCGATGATCGTCAGGCCGGAGAGGTAATCTTTGGGCATCCCTGTGCCGGGATAATAATCTATATCGAAATAATTACAGCGGACAGTAAAGCCGAGAGGGATCTTTTCTTCATCAGCATAGGAAAAAACAAAGTCGCTTTGTGCGGTTTCCGGTAGAGAAAGCCCTCCTTTAAAAGCAAATTCACGATCGCCTAAAATCTTCGTGGCAACCGTTGAAGAGCCGATGACCGCTCCGAGCAGGATGATCAAAATGGAGAGATGCACGACATAGACGCCGTAGCGCGTCCGCGCCCCTTTCTGGGAAAAGAAGAGGGTGCCGTACTGTTTATCGCGACTGTCTGGCTTCCATCCTTTCCGGGTGAGATATTTTTTGACGTCCTCTGTTGCCGTGGTCAGCGAGCCTGCAAGCTTTTCTTCCTTATGCAGCTTCATCTTGGGCAGGCGATCTGGATCAATGGCCAGATTATCCTTTCGCACCATTTTGATCACGGTGGGAATGCGATCCAAGCTGCAAATAATAAGATTCAGGCTGAACGCCCCAAGCAGACAGAGAAACCAGACAGAGTTGTACATGTCGTTGAGGTTGAGCATCTGGATCATTTGGGCAAAGCTTTTACCCCATTGTTCCACATAATGTTCTGCTGGCTTATTTTGCTCTATAACCGTGCCGATAATTGAGGTCGAAGCAAGAAGGGCGATAAGGAGCAGAGCAAGCTTGACAGAGGCCAGGAATGCCCAGATTGGATTTTTCGATTTTGATGCCATGTGCAATTGGTAATCTGTTCGTGAAATTAAAGAAAGGAACAATTGGGGATAGTGAAAGAAAATCTTACTTTATTAAAAAGTATTCAAGCATGTGAGGGGAGGGGTGTCAATCTTTTTCCGCTTTGTTGGCACCCTTTTGGACGATTGTGAATGAAGGGGGCAGGGGAGGGGGAGAGAGTATGCTTCTGTTTTTGGCAGGTTGTATTTGACGGTTGTTTTTTCGGCCTGTGGGTGTTCTTGGGAATGTCGGTGTTGAGAAGGGTGGCAGCGTTTTGATTGCAAGAAACGGGAAAGGCCGCAGGTATTGCTAGCGGCCTTTTTGGGGTTAGGTTGTTTTGCGTAAAATCACTGATTATCTTGATAAAATCAATCGAGTCTGACTCTATTGATTTGCTATTGATTTTTTTCGGAACCGCTTTTGCTGTAAAAAGCAGTGCGAGACTTACGCCGCGCTGTACTAGTACACCTACCACTAAGTTTTGCTAATAATCCAAGGCACTGTAAGTGCCTGTGAAAGAAATAAAATTCAAAGGCCATTTGTGTTGAAGTTATTATTCGAATTTACAGGTTGGTGTACTAGCCATTTCCAAAATATAATTTTTCGTACCTCCCGCCCAACAACTTCAGCAGGCGCAAATGATGTTCATTCAAATTCAGGACCAATTGTTGTGTTCTGCCGACAAGCAACAGATGAATTCCTGAAAAAAACTGAAATACCCAACGAGCAGTAGGGTTAGAG
>JBATKL010000547.1:0-12111 GCA_049669385.1 Candidatus Electrothrix sp.
GCCGGGAAAACAAGCGGCACAGAAGCTGCCAAAGACTGCTGAACGCCGGTTCATTAACCGATCAAGCAGGACATAAATTGCCAGGACCAGAGCAGTTCCGAAAAAGGCTCCTGCAAATCGGGCAATAACATAGGGATCAAGCCCGAAGACCAAGACAGGCAAGGCCAGAATCCAATGATACCCGGTTGGATAAACGACATTAAAAATTCTGGCATGCTCTGTGAGATAGCGGAGATAATGCAAATGGGTGTAGGCGTCGGATTGACCTAAGGCAGCGGTTTGCAAGGGATGGAGAGAGCGTACAGCAAAGGCGGCAATCAGGATGAGCAAAAGAGGCCAGTACCGCTTTCCAAAGCGGATAGAGAGCAGGTGCTGAAGGGCTTGACGTGAACGACGCGATAAAAAGGAGAGCAGTGAAAGCCCCCCCAATAAAATGAGATAGAAAGCTGTGTCAGATCCTGGTGAGTGTCCTATCTGATGCGACCAGATAAGGCCAATGGCTGCTTGACAGCTGGCTCCGATCAGGATCGCCCCAAGAATAATTTCCGGCCAGTCCCGTTTCGGCAGAAGAAAAATCGCAAGAGGCAAAGCAGGAAGGACCAGCAGCACAAAAAGGCTCGCTGTCACCATGCTCATCTGAAGAAAAAGCGGTGCCATAGTTTCCAAATCGTCAGTCGCCTTGAAGAGGTTAAAAAAGTTCTATACTGACAGGTTAAGCGACTCCCGAATCAACTTAAATAACGGCATGAAAAAATTAAGGCTGCTTTTATACTCGAATTTCGCGTTTCTTGTATGCATCGGCAAGCCCGATGAAAAAGCTGAGAAAAAGGAGCATCCGCCATTGCACAGGATAGGCGGAACTGTCCGCATACTTCTGTTTCCCCAGCCTGTTCCAGAGCCATATTCCCCAAGGTGCTGAACAAAATAGGGCCAGCAGTCTTCGCAAACCTCGTTTGAGCAGGCCATCCTGCTGGTTTACCTTGCTCCAGAACAATCTGGCAGAATATCCCATCAGATAGACCCGCCGGGTAATCCCCTGCACCGTAAGCATATGCCAGTGAAAGCCTTCAGCAGCAGGATCATAAATCAAGCGCATCCCCTGCTCAGCAAGCCGGTACCCCAACTCCAGATCTTCGTGGGAGGCATAGGAAAAGGACTCGTCAAACCAGTCGCTTTGCTCCAGCAGAGCCGTTTTTACCGAGACATTACAGGTATAGAAAAATATCGGACCAGCCTCTTTCCCTGGAGTCAGGTCTGCGTAATTAAAGAAATAGGCCTTTCCGTCGGTGGAAAGCCAGCGCATAAAAGCGTTTGGTTGCAGTCCTTCTGGAAAAGACACGTAACCGAGTAAAGCCGCTTCTTTTTCCAGGTGCTGTTGATGAAACTGAAGATGCCGTTCCACCAAGGTCTCGCTGGGCTCTATGTCATCTCCTGTAATGAACACCGCTTTCCCACGAATCATGGACAGTCCGATATTTCGGGCTCGGGCAGGACCACCGTTTTCCTTGAGAAGAGCATAAGATAACCGCAATGTTGTCTGCTCAGCAAACTGCTTCAGAATCTCCGGGGTTTTGTCATTTGAGCCATCATCTACAGCAATGACCTCATACTTCGCTCTGTCCGCTGTCTGTTGCTCAAGCCCCTGTAGGGTTCGATGTAGGGCATCGGCCCGATTAAAAGTAGGAAGAAGGACTGACATTTCAGGTAATTCATTAACATGAAAGCAATTGCTCTGACCGACTGTCCTGATTTCTTCGCGCCTCTCTCTCTTCATACAAAAAACCGAGTAATTCTTTTGCGATTCAGCTCGCTGTCCTTATTACATCTTTATATACTGACAATGCGGTCTCTATGGTCCTGTCCATATCATAATACTTATAATCCCCAAGCCGCCCCCCGATAACAACATTTGTTTTTTTCTTCTCTTGCAGATAACAGGAGAGTATTTCCGTATTCCGGGAATCCGTAATCGGATAATAAGGATTATTCTCTCCCTTTTTAACAGAATACTCCTTGATTATCATCGTCTTGTCTCGTGAATACGTCCTTTCAGGGTGTAAATGTCTGGGCTCGTGAATACGAGTATATGGAACAGATTTTTCTGCATAATTCATGACCGAGGTTCCCTGATAATCTTCTACGTTGACAATCTCTTTTTCAAAATCTAGGGTCAACCATTCAAGCCTTCCATATTTATAATCAAAAAATTTATCAATCGGACCACTGTAAATAACTGTTGTTGATTCCGGAATACGGTCCTTCATTGCAAAATAATCTGTATTCAGTTGAAGAGTAATACGCTCATTCTTCAACATATTCTGAAAAATTTCAGTATATCCATTGAGCGGCACCCCCTGCCATCTGTCAAAATAATAACTTTCATTATAATTCGTTCTAAAAGGTAGCCTACTCAGGATTGATTTCGGCAATTGTTTTGGATCCTTATGCCACTGTTTTATCGTATATTCTTTTATGAAAGCCTCATAAAGAGGTCTCCCTATCATCGCAATGGCTTTTTCTTCAAAGTTTCCTGGTGTCTCTATTTTCTCTTTTTCTATCTCTCTGCGAAGAAAATCTTCAACCTCATAAGGCTTCAGATTTATGTTGTAAAATGAATTTATTGTTTCAAGATTAATGGGCATTTGATACACCCTATCTTTATAGGTGGTGAGCACCTGATGAAAATATCCGTTAATTGCTGTAAATTGTGTCAGATAATCCCAGACAGTTTTCTTTGAGGTATGGAAAATATGTGTTCCATATGTGTGGTAATGAATACCTGTTTCTCCGTCATCCTCGGAATAACAATTGCCTCCGATATGCTTTCTGCTGTCGACAACCAAAACCTTTTCCTTTAGGTCATTGGCAATACGCTCCGCTATCACCGCACCAAAAAAGCCAGCGCCGACAACAATATATTTCAGTCCATCAAAATCCATGATCTCTCCATATTCTTTCTCGCCACGTTTTTTTCACAGGATATTCTCTATTCCATCTCGCTGTTCCAGCAGTACCTCACCACGGCCATCAGCCACCCGATAACATAAGCGAGATAAATTCGACTCTGAATCTTTTGCTCCGTATCTGTAAACAGACCAAGCGCCCTCCACGTATGAAAAAATAATCTACCCAGAGATGATCCGCTTTTCTGCTCCTGAGCAATGGACTCAAAGCTGATATCCTGGAGAGTTTTGGACATCAGATGATCGGTTATGCCACCCCAATAATACCGCTTATAAAAAAAAGCAGGTTCAGCCCGTTCCTTGGGGACAAAATGATAAATGAGGATATCAGGATGATAGAAAAGGCGCCCTCCGGCAGCCTTCAAGCGATGCTGAAACTGGGTTTCCTCACCGGAGAGCAGTAATTTCTTTTTTCGGCCCAATCGGGTATCAAACCCCTGCATTTCTTCCAGCACGGCCCGCTGATAAAAACTGTTGCCGCCCCCTAATCGCTCTGCCGGACCAGTCAAAAAACGTGCTTCCTTACCCCAATCCAACCAACCCAGAGTAACTTTGTATTCACCGACTATCCATGCAGGAGCCTCAGCTTCCCATTCCAATTCAATGGGACCGCCGACCCATTCTGGAGCAGGAGTTACCTGTTCAAAACTCCAGAGGGCTTTTTCAAACCAAGTTTTCTCGGCAACTGCGTCGTCATCCAGATAGCCAACATAGCTTCCCAGGCTGTTTTGCCAGCCGGTATTGCGGGCTTGCGATAGGCCAAGGATCGGTTCGTACACATAGCGAAAATTAGGAAGATGCTCAAACTGACGACAAATATCAGCAGTCGCATCAGTGGAACCGTTATCCACCACAACGACTTCATACAAGGTCTGATCAAGAGTCTGCCTGTACAGACTCTCAATGCATCGTTTAAGGTACCGCTCCCGATTATGAGTACAGATGACCCCTGTTATCTTTGGTACTGACGACATCAGGAGCCCCCCCTCGGTCGTTGTTGCATTTTCTGTTTTGCAATGGAAAGCAGCAGGAAAAGCCCCCGAATTTTTCTCTGCGGATCAGCCTGTCCCAGCCTACCGCTCATGTATTGGCGCAGGACCTGCAAGCCGAGTCGGGTATTATTCAGGCATAATCGATACCATACCAAGGCAATGGTTCGGTTCATATCCTCTTTACTGAGCTGCACGCGATCACGGAATTCCAACAGCCAGTCCTCGGCCCGACTAAGATCAGAACAACCGGAAACAACACAGCTTCTCCCTCTTCCGATACTCCGATGAAAAAGCACTTCCTCGTCTGTACAGGATATCCCGAGGCGCTCCAAGCGTTCTTTGATAATTCTGGCCGCCTGCTTATCCATCCGATCCCAATCAGACCCCGTCATGCTCTCTCCATGCACCCGATAGCGCAACAACACTTCATCTATGTTAGCGGTGGGAAATTTATCTACTGCCCGTGCCCAGAGCTCATAATCCTCGGTGGGATAATATGCTCCGTCATACCAAAGATCATGTTCAAAAAACATATCCTTACGCATCATAACTGAAGGGTGGCAAAACGGGCAGTCAAAAAGGGCATAAGCTCTGATGGCATCAGCTGTCGCAGGGTAGACATCTTTTCGTGGCTTGCCTGCACCAAAAATCTCAATAGCTGTGCCGCACACCCCTATTTCCCGGTGCTCCTCCATGTACTCAACCTGCCGTTGCAAACGCAGAGGCAGAGCAATATCGTCCGCATCCATCCGGGCGATGTACTTCCCCTTGGCCTCTCGCATACCACGATTCAAGGCTCCAGAAAGCTTCAATCGTTCTGGATTTTTTAAGACGCGGATACCCGGATCATCAAAACTCTGAATTATATCAGCAGAGCTATCTGTTGACCCGTCATCAATAATCAACAGCTCAAAATCGGTATATGTCTGCTGGAAAAGGCTGGCAAGCGTTTCAGCCAAATATCTTTCACCGTTATAGACCGGAAGAAGAACTGTAACTTTAGGCAGCATTTTCTTTATTTGCAATTTTACCTTTGAAACGCTCAGCAAACTGAAAATCACTGGAAATTTCGCTGATAATTTTACGACTGTGGTCACCAATCTGCTTAATCTGTTTTTTCATAACAAAAGAATACACAGCGTTCTGGACCCAGCCTCCATTGATCATCCCTATCCTTGTGTCTGCCATACTCATCAAAAAACGCTTCCACCAAATCTGTCGTGCGTTTTTTATATCAACCATACAGTACGGTGTACGAAATGCAGCACCATGATGATAGATCAATTCACTGTACACACCGAACCAGAGCGGGTGCAGGTCCACGGCATTTGACCTGAGCATGGGCTGCCACGCAATGCCGTTTTTTTCTACTTTTTCCCAGAGTAATGCCCCGACATCCGTTCGAAGACGCCCATCTCGGGTCTTCCAGGACGGTCCCTGCCTCCAGTCTCCTTTAATTTCCCCCCAAAATGCAACTGTCGTTGCACAAAAACATGGATGAGGCTGCGGGTCACCTTCATTCTCAAGACGTTGAATCGCCACTAAACTGACTTTCCCTAGATTATCAGCTACATACCCTGCAATATCACCGATTGGAAAAGCATCTCCGTCAATGAAATAAATCGTATCATCCGAATCAGCCTGACTGCAAATTTCTTCCGCAAGTAAATTCAATTTGATAGCATGCGGCTGAATAGGCTCAGTAGAGATATAATGAATTTTGTCACGGTATTTTTCAGGATCAATACCGTTCAGAAATGCATACACCAAGTATGAATCCGGCGGGAGATATTTTTCGAAATATGTTAACTGGATATCAAGCCATGCATCATCAAGCCAGTGAACAGTCGCAATATGAATCATAATTTCAGGTGTACAGGCAATAAAAAAATATTAAATAAGTCATCAGTATCTTTAAGCAACGCCTTCAATATGGACAAAAAGTACTATATGTACACCTACGAAGTAGGTGTATCAAATGATATTCTCTCATTCTATCAGCCATGTATCCAAAAATATCATATAATATTATCAGTCAATATAGGACCGAATTCATGGGACTGGCAATCCTCTGGATTTTCCTCTATCACTCAAAAATATTTTTCCCTGATTCTTTCCTGTTTCATCCCTTTCGGCTCATTATTTCTTCAGGTTACGGAGGGGTTGATGTTTTTTTCTTTCTCTCGGGATTCGGATTAATGCACCACATGCTGGCCTACGAGAGTACTTCTTGTACATTTTACAGAAAAAGACTGGTCAGTATTTTTCCATCTTATCTTCCTGCTACGATTATCGTTCTCTTCATAGACTATGTCATTCACCAGGCTATATCAGTAAAAAAAATCTTTCTCAGCCTGACAACAATAGGTTTCTGGATAGAAGACTCTACTTTTTATTGGTTTATCCCGTCAATATTATTTCTATATTTTATATATCCAATATTCTATAAATATTATCTGAAGTACAGAATACGTTTAATCTATTCTATAATTTTACTCTCTATCGGATTATGCACTGCCCTAACATCGACGAAACACCAACATATCATTATGCTTTTTTCGAGAATCCCGATATTCTTCATAGGATCTCATATTAAATATATCTCTACCGACAAAAACGAGCTGTCAAAAGCAGAGTTCTACTCTTATCTTGCCCTTTTCTTGATATCTTTTCTGGCACTCATCGGAGTAATGTATTTGTCACGATTTTTCTCAATAAAATCTTATGGGATAGCATATTATCCATTTATAATAGGGGGAGTACCTTTATGCCTCTTTACCGGTTTAATATTAAATAGCCTTTCCCTTATCAGCAAAACGAACAAACTCTTCTCAGCGTTCTTTCTCCTGCTTTTCACATGCGGGTCAACCAGTCTGGAGATATACCTCATTCATAAAGAAATAGTCTTTCAACTTGGCGACCTAATAAAAACAACAATACCTATCTTTCCGCACCGACTATCGTTTATGACTTACGGAAATTATATTGAATACCTAATCTACTTAATAATAACCTTGGTGCTCTCACTACAGCTAAACAAGCTGTCTTCATATATCCGCACACAAATTAATCAATCTTCAAGCAACACAGCACAACAAAGATAACCATCTTATATTCTTACAATAACTATTCTTCATTCCTGATCATCTTGACCAACTCACTCTCAAGTTCATCAAGATTATCAGGTACCATTACATCTTTTTTCGTTTCCTTTGACTCGTTAACCTTAACCCCGGTGCTTCTCAAAAAACGCAGGCGGGTCAGCCAAGTGGGAAATTTCATTTTCAAATTCAGATCGACAAAACAATCCATAAGACCGGAAAAGGTCTTCAGGCTGTCCAGTGTGGTTTCAGTGACCCTTGCGCCCCTTTTTTTAAATATTTCTGAGTATTCACCGGCTCGCCTTTCAATCTCCAGGCAATACCAGTAACAGAGCTGGTAATCTGTCAATTGCTGCCAGTTGCTGATGTTCAAAACACCGGGATCGTCCGGGGAGAGATAAAAACACAGGCCCTTGTCGCTGCGAGCAGGGATTGTGCCCATGCGCAGTAAACTCAGGGCAACATCACGGGAAGCACGCCGATGAATAATCAAGTCAGGGACTATCCCCAGCTCTAACATCGGCATCAGAAATCCCTTGCAGGCCAGATGGCTGGTTTCAACATAAATATCTCCGGGAGCTTCAAGCATGACCGGTAATTTCTTTTCCAATAAAAAACGTCGGGCCAGCTCCGGATCGCTTTGAACCGCTCGCATAACCTCGGCAAATTCAGGTTTCGGTTCGTGTTCAGCAAAAACTCCCCGAGCAAAACCGAAGATCGAAGCAAGGTAGGCTGTGCCGCTCCGTCCTGTCGTAACCGTAAAAATTATTCTCTTTTTTCGAATATGCTCTATAAGCACATCAGCATTCATCATCTCAATACCTTTTCAGCGTATTCTCTCTGCTTAGCCCATGTTTGCGAGCTGCTTGACAACGGCCTGACAAATATATTGTCCAACAGGGGCAGGTGCCAAATACTTATCAAAAGCCTCCTGATTATGTTGCCGAATTGCCTTCCATTGTTCATCATCAACCTCATTCAGCACGGACTCAAGATCGACCCATTCATCTTCCGTATAGAAAACCCTAAATGCATCCATTGGAAAATAGGGCTCAAATATAGGTTTATCCATGTAGACTGGTCCGCCACTGAGGAGCGACAAAAAAGTGATTGCCCGCCAGCCCCAATGTTTTCCGGTTGGAAAAACAGCAAGACGCGATGAGGTGATCATTTCTTCATACGATTCTGGGAAGTGTATTTCAGCGTGAAGCATTCGGCTAATTTCATCACGCTCGTTTTTCGGTATATCATGCCGCCACCATGCCTCCTTATGATCTTTTTCTGAAGATGACAGACCGTAGAATATCTTTCTACCTTTCAACGCTGCAAGTGCTTTGATGAGTAAAACCCTGTGCCAAGGCCAGGCCCAGAGAGACTCGCGAACAACGACATCATAGTTGAGTGTGTTTTGTCGATAGGCGAGGAGTTGCCGATAGCGCAGCTTGAATAAATGATATTCAGGGTTAAAAAAAGAACTTAAGGGTATCGGAATTTTCTTTTGCAGAAAACGCCCCAGCAGCAGGGAGACAATCTGCACCTGCTTCATCTTCCCGAAACGACGAACAGGAAGGTCCATGACCGGTGGGCAGGGAATAAATCGGACAAGTTTATGAAAATGTTCTCCGAACTCCTTTTCAATCCGCTGAAAATTTCGTTGGTATCCACCTAAATCATATCGCTCCTGCCAGGGATAGGGGGTGAGAAATTGACGTTTTTCAAACAGCTCCGCACTATATGCCGTGCAAAAATACAGATCAACCTCTGCAATGGCAGACGACATATAAAAATAACTCTCTGATATATCGAGAATAATCTTGCATCGCTGGCCGTTATCATACGCGACAAAAAAAGATTGGGCAGGACTCAAGGCATCTATGGCCTCCTGGGAGAGGATTTTTCTATCAAATCGGGCAAGCGATACCTGAACGAAATCTATTTCACCGACTCGTGCCAGCTCCATCAAGGCAAATTTCACATAGAGCGTATGCTTGTCTTCTTTATCCAGCCACTCAATGCGCAAACGTTTGTGTTCCATTTTTGTCCTTTTTTCAGTGCTGCTCTTGAGCGGGAGAGCTAATACATGCAGCAAAAACTACCCTATGCCGCTCAATCCATTTTTTCTTATCAAAAAGGCGGACAGCCCGTTGTCGTGCAGCCCTAGCAGAGTCCGGCAAGTCAGTAATGACCTGCAAAATCACTTCTGCCAATGCATCACTCTCCGGGGGGTGCTCTTCTTGCCAATCCAAAGGACCTAGCACCCCAACCCCGCCTTCGTCCCCGACCAACTCCGGCAGCCCCCCAGTTCCTGAATACACCACAGGAAGACCGCAGGCCATTGCCTCAAGCACCAGACGCGGACAGGGATCGTTATATTTAGTATGCAGAAGAATGCTGGCGTTCTGCAATAAGGGCACGGCCTCCTGCTGCGTATAAGAACCTGTATATTCAACGAATTCTTTAACACCTAAACGACAAGCAAAATCCCTTACCTGTTTTTCTGCAAGGCTGTCATCTTTTTCCCAGCAGAATCGCCCGGCAATACGCAACCGGACCCGCTTATCCGCCTGCCGTACCTTCTGAAGTGTTTCAATGGCCGAATAAGGACGGTACTGGCTCCAGTGACTGCCAGCTAACAGCAGAACGATTTCATTCTGGTCTTTTTGGAATCCTGGAATAAAATGATCCGTATCAACCGCATTATAGAGAATTTCCGATTTTCCTGAATACTCTCCCAAAAAGGTTTCCGCAGCCTGCTTGCAAAATTTACTCTGATAAAAAATATAGTCTGCAAGCTCGGTTAATTCCTGCATTGGCTGATTGGCCCTTTCCCATCCAGGCCCATGCCATCCCGGATAGGCAACACCGTTCTGATTAAGAACCAATTTCGCCCCTGCCCTCTTGGCCATCTTCGCCATCCGCACAGGAAAATAAGGAAGCGCACTGCTGATAAGATAGAGAATATTGGGTTGTTCAACCTGATTTGCAAAGGTTCCTTGCAAATCCTGCAACTTCACCAGACCGCCAAAGACTTTTTGATCTGCACCCGGCACTTCTTCATAACCATAAAAGACCCGAACAGAAGTTGTATCCCTTCCATTCGTTGAGGAAATCCAGCGTTTACGCTCTCTCTGGTATGTTTTGCACCATATATAACAAAGGTTCAGGAGGTCTAACGGTCTCATGCTATCACTTATTAGTGATCTCCCTGATCAAGGCAATATATTGGCCTACGATCTCATCCATTGTATTTGCCTTCACAGCTTTTCGATACCTGTCATAGTTATTCATCAGGCAATCGAGTTTCTCCAGAATATCCCCTTCACCCTCAAAGGAAATGCCCCCCTCACCGACAAGTTCTCGATTCCCCCCTTCATTGCGATACAACGCTGGCAAACCGCAGGAAAGCCCCTCAAGCAATGCATTAGAACATGGCTCATGACGACTGCCAGAAATAAAAATATCATGTTGTCGTAAAATTGAAGCGAGACTCTCCGAATCTTGAGGCGGAATATGATGAATATTTTTAAATTCCTGTTTAACCCGACCAACAAAGGTATATTCAAACCTGTTCCAGTCAAGATGCTCATCCAACCACTTAAATAACGGCCCCCCTTTCAGGGGATTATCCGACCAAGCAGCAGAAATCAGCTTTATTTTACGGTCTGAGGAATAAGGGATCCTCCCTCGATTATGAAAAATGTCCTCATTAACAGAATTACTTATAATAACAGGGCGAACAGCCTCAAGTCCAAGTTCTCTGCTCTTGTCCCGACAATATCCCGACTGATAGACGGTGGCTGAAGCAAATTGTTTATTCAAGCGATGAATTTTTTCATCCTCTTCCATCCCGTCCCCACGGTATAAACCGACAGGACCATCAATTCGATGAATCATTTTGATCGGAAATTTCCGAGAAAGCCTCTCGAATCTATCAACATCAAACCACGCTGAATTGCATATATGTATATCAACAAGCGGAGAAAGAATATTATTAACAACCAGCAGCCCCCGGTCTTCAAAGGCTTTTTTCAACGCTAAAAAAAACTGATTCCCTCCTCCGTAAGGCGGTTTATGAAATTCATGCCACATGCTGACAGTCAACAGGTCGTGTTGACCAAGTAATCGTCGTTTGAAGAACAACTGCAAGAGATCATATGTTGTTGACAGTGCTGAAATCATAAAGGTCTACCAGTGGATTGCTGTTTTATTGCTGCTTAACAGCATATTATTCAATTTTTCCGTCGCTTATGTTACGGATTATATTACGCGATTAGCTCTTATATACGAGATCCGCCAAAACCAAAGCGGCCTCGTCAAGCGAAGGTAGTGAGATTGCAGAAGCGAAGCAGTCGCGCTGTTTACATAAAAGCGCCCCTCCCTCTACAAATGTTTTCATATCATCCACTCCGACACCGGCCATGCCGACAAGAGATTTGATCTCATGTAATGTATTTGTATATAAACAAGGCAAACCGCAGGCCAACACCTCACTCACGGCTTTACGATCTATTTCCTCTGAAAGGATAACCGCAAAGCTCTGTTCCTGTGCAATGGTGGCTCGTTCTACATCCAGAAGGGAGCCACATTTCTTCTTACTGACAACATGACAGGCAACATCGACCTGTTTTTCCAGAGCCTCAACCCACTCAGTATGTTGTTTTTTCTCAGGATCAAGAAACACCAAACATCGAGATGCCGTTTGCTGCTGTAGTTGTAGCTCTACTGATCGCTTCGGAGAGAAAATCACAGGGTCCGGTGGAAAACGAAAGTCCATCGGATTATTCAGTTTGATACCGGCACGGTGCAATCGAACTACGTCAATATCGCTTGTCAGGATTGTTACTTCTGCCCTTTCAAGGAGAGGGTGCTTCCAGCCTCTACCCGAGTCATCTTGCAGCTTTTGCGACTCTTGCAGCAAACGGGCACAACACATCTCATCAAGGACAAGAATAACTTTTTTACCATCGTTACCAAGATACTTGGATAAATATTCAGGTGTATCCAGCGGAACATTCCAAATAAGCACAGAGCACTCATAAGGACTCTGTAAGGTAA
>JBATKL010000548.1:0-1828 GCA_049669385.1 Candidatus Electrothrix sp.
CCGTAACAGTCAGCAAAAAATATCTTCCTCATTATGCCGGGAACCGTAGGGGCGAATCCCTGTGTTCGCCCTTGCATACCGGGCAGGCACAGGGACCTGCCCCTACGACATGTATAGAGAACGGGGAACTTATTTTTTGGAAAATCTCTTATTTAAATGCTAAAATTCCATAGTCATGGTCAGATAGGCCGACAGCGGCAGAGCGGGAGAATACGTGCGATTAGCCCCTCCTCCGTTATAGTCCACATATTCTTTGTCAAGCAGGTTGATGACATCAAAGGAGAACCGGTAGGTCCTCTTTGTCCCGAAACAGTAGGAGGCTTGCGCGTCCAGCCGCCCCCAGTCCTCCGACTCATGCTCGTTTTGATTATCAAGATAGTATCCTTCCTCCCAATGATAACGCAATCTTCCGCCCAAACCCTCGGAGGGAGCATAGCCAACCTCTAGATTAACGATGTGCGCTGGTACCCTCGTCAGGGTGTTGCCAGCATATGACTGACCGTCAATCAGATATTCGTCGTATTCCGCATCAATGTATCCGTAATCGGCGTGCAGATAGCCGTAATCGAAGCCGTAAAGGTCGAGGCTCAGCTCAGCTCCGTTACGGGTGGTTTTGCCTACGTTGTCGAATTCTCCAGAGCCGGAAACCGTCTCAATGAAATCCTCGGATGTTTTTAGCTGAAAGGCGATAAGCTCAGCCGTGATCCAATCGTTCGGCCTGATGCGGGTTCCTGCTTCCACCTGTTTCCGTTTTTGAGGATCCCAGTTTTCTTGCGTGAAGGCGGCCATTTCCGAAAAGCCGGGCATGAGGGCAAAGCCTTCACTGTAATTGGCAAAAAGTTCAAGATGATCGTCCAGCAGGTTGAGCACACCGCCCGCCTTGGGCGAGAATATTGTCTGGGTGTCCATGGAGAACTCTTTGCCTTCGTCGAGGTAGTCGGCAAGGTCGCCGTCAAAATAGTCGAAGCGTGCTCCGAGGAACAGGCGCAGAGAAGGGGTGATTTGGATACTTCCTTCTGAGAAGAGGCCCAAGGACTGCATATCAATATTATAATTCCAGTACTGTTCGCCTTTCTCTCGGCCTGTACCGGCCTGGAGGCGCCAGCGTCGACGACTGTCGTCTTCAACCATGTAGTCGGCACCGGCGGTCAGGCGCAGTTCCTTGTCAAGGACATCGCCGATGAAATTATAACTTCCCCCCATTCCGTAGACAGCGCGGTCAAAATCACGGAGGTTGCCGACAACGGCATCTGGATCAAAGCCTTCAGGATCGTTTGCATACCAGCGCTTGAAATTCTGGTCAGAGTTCCAGAGATAGAACAGTACCTTGGATTGAGAATTGAGGCTGTAGTCAAAGTCCAATCTTCCCTCCAGCCGGTCTTTGCTGCCGCCGTTGGTTTCACTCACCGCCTGGGTGGGATCCGCATCAAATTTTTCCTGGGTCAGATAACCTGGGGCATCCCAGTCTGAGTTGAAGGCTCGGAGACTGATTCGGGCACGCAGTGCATCGGTCAGCCGATGACTGATTCGGGTGGCTCCATTGATTTTGTCCCAGTCGGAGTTGTCCTGGTAGCCGTCTGTGTGGTAATTCTGCAAGGAAAAGACATAATCGGTCTTGTCTGTCGAAACTCCGCCGACGTAGTTGCCCTCATAGGTGTTATGGGCACCGTAGTGCAACTTCATCTGCTGGTTGTCAACACGCTTCTTGGTGTAATAGGACAGAGTCCCGGCAGAGGCGTAATTTCCGTACAGAGCCGAGGACGGTCCTTTGATGATTTCTGTCCGCTCCACCTCGTTAGGGTTGATGGTATTCGTATCTGCATACCCA
>JBATKL010000549.1:0-2243 GCA_049669385.1 Candidatus Electrothrix sp.
TGGAAATGGATCCTGAAAAGGTAAAAAATGCCCAGCATGTCCTGACTCAGGTCTATCAGGTTGATGCCATGAGCCGAGAGGCCCTGGAGCAAATCCGTATCCAGGATCTCCACCATGTGCTGGTCAGTGTGGGCGATTCCATTGCCGCCAGCGTGATGATCTCCATGTTTCTTAAAGAACTGGGCGTGGCCAAGGTCTGGGTCAAGGCCATTCATCAGGATCATGAAAAACTGCTCCATAAAATAGGGGTGGATGAGGTGGTGATCCCGGAATTCATGGCTGCAAAGCAGATCGCCAGCCGCATTGCCATGCCCGGCTTTCTTGATTATCTCCCTTTTGATGAATCTATGGCAGTGAAAGAATTCACCATTAAGGAATGGGAAGGCAAGACCCTGTTGGAGCTGAACCTCACCAATACCTTTGGTATCCAGGTGATTGCTGTACGGAGAAACGGCAGCAAGGGATATCAATATATACCCAAGGCCAATGAAACCTTTCATGAAGGGGATAATTTTGTTGCTATTGGAGAAGTTTCGCAGCTAGATCGGGTAGTTCCATAGTGCCGTGCAAAATCAGTAAACAGCCGCATTATCACAGGAGGCCCCCTTCCCTTCCCTTCCCATGGTAAATCAGGATACTCAGAAGCTACATATGTTATCAGGATCAGGAACTTTTGAAGTTACCGCATGATCATACGCAGGCACTTCCAGTTTTTTGACAACACACATCCCGCTTTTGCTCTGAGCGGCAGCATGCAACACCGCCTGATAGTTTGCCGAGGAGTGACGGGCAAGGAGATTATATTTTTTAAGAAGTCCGCCTTCTTCATAAAATGCAATGAAAAAGGCGTTAGGAATATGTTGATATCCCATATCTTCAAACGGAACACAGGGTACCTTGTCGTAGGTATTTTGGAAACGAAGGGTTCTGGTTGCGGCATTCTGTTGCTGCGGCTGCTGATCATAAAAGCTGACAAAGGCTTTATTGCCGACCCGTGGGCAGGCGTAATTATAGTTTGAAGCACGAAGTTCAGGCCTGCAAAGGGCGACATCCAAGGTGAACAGTTCACTTAAAGCCGAACCAAGGCTGTGGCCGGTGATATAAAGCTCATGTATCGGTTTACCTGATGCTTGATAGGCGTCGATCAGCTTGAACAGCTGATTCTGCATAGAAGCGGTTCCGCTCTGTTCATCACTTTTGCTGTACACATTATAAAAACCAGACTCTACCGCCACGGCTTCCGGAATCGTGACCTTTGATCCAGCATGAGGGATGAACGGCTTCGACTCCGCGCCAAGGTCGTCAAGCACATCAAACAAGGAGTCTGTGCCGCGAAAGGCAAAGATATAGGTGAAAGGCGCTGTTTGCGAACGGAATATAACGCCATAGCATTCAATCGTTTTATTCTTACTAAATATCGAATCGACCCCTGTCCAGTGATCAACGAAATCATAGCCCGCAGGCGAGATTATTTTTGCGGTTTGGCATTGTGCGGGTTCCTTATCGCTGAAAGCCGCATAGGCCTGCACGCTGGCATCTATGAGCAGTAGGGCTTTTTCTTTATTGATCTCATTGATATTACTTGTGTAGTGCATGGGTTTACTCCTCTTCTCTGGTAATTGGGTTAGTCGGCTACACCGGGGTTGAAGGCATACAAAAAGAACCTTTTGAGAGGAATATAATAGAAGCCATGCGGAAAATTACAACAAAAACGCGTTCAAACATAATTTTAATCGGGATGCCGGGCTCGGGAAAGAGTACTGTTGGCCCACTCCTCGCCCAAAGTATATCACGCGACTTCCTCGATACAGACTTGGTCATTCAGGCATCACAACAACGAGCATTGCAGGATATTGTGAATACAGACGGACAGGCTGCCCTCCGGCTGATTGAAGAAGAAGTGCTGCTCAGCCTCGCCTGCCACAACCACGTCATTGCAACGGGAGGTAGCGCGGCCTACAGCGAGCAGGGTATGATGCATCTCAAAGCAGATGGTATCGCTCTTTTTCTTGATACGGATCTCACCACGCTGGTGTCGAGGATTGATGATTTCAACACGCGAGGTCTCGTAAAGCGACCGGGGCAGACGTTTGCGCAACTGTTTGATGAGCGTCTTCCGCTCTACAGGAAGTATGCGGATGTCGCTATCAGCACTACAGGGCTGAATCCAGAAGAAGTCTGTGCGAGGATTGTTGCCGAATTAACCCAAGTTCGTGACTCGGAAAATTAAAACTGTGCGAAAA
>JBATKL010000550.1:0-4981 GCA_049669385.1 Candidatus Electrothrix sp.
ATAAAACCGGAGGCGGCACCGGCTATTCTTTTTCCCGGTTGCGTCCAAAAAATTCTGCTGTCCGTTCCACCCAAGGAGTCGCTTCCGGACCGCTCAGCTTTGCAGCGGTTTTTGACGCCGCCACAGAGACTATCAAACAAGGTGGCAAACGACGCGGGGCCAATATGGGGGTTTTGCGGGTTGACCATCCTGATATAATGGGGTTTATATCTGCTAAAGAAGATCAAGATAAATTTACAAATTTTAATTTCTCCGTTGCTATCACCGATGCCTTTATGGAAGCGGTCAAAACAAACAGCGATTACGATCTGATTGATCCTTCTGATAACCGGGTTGTGGACTCCTTAAATGCGGCTAAGATCTTTGATAAAATTATTGATCTTGCTTGGCATAACGGTGAACCCGGAGTGCTGTTCATTGATGCGGCCAACCGAAGCAATCCAACCCCTCAACTCGGTGAATTTGAAGCAACTAATCCTTGCGGTGAGCAATGGTTGCTTCCCTATGAGTCCTGTAATCTCGGCTCCATCAACTTGGGACGGTATGTCCGCGAGGGTAAGATCGACTTTGAACGTCTCGGCAAAACCGTGAAAACATCTGTTCGCTTTCTGGATAATGTGATTGACTGTAATCGCTTTCCTATCCCGGAAATTGCTGATATGACACGGAAGACGAGAAAAATCGGACTTGGTGTTATGGGAATGCATGATATGCTTATCCAGCTGGGACTTCCTTACGGCGATGAAAAAGGCCGAAAGGCATCAGCCGAGGTGACACACTTTATTCGTGAGCAAGCTGAAGAAACATCTATTGAACTTGCTGAAATGAAGGGGGCTTTCCCTGCATATGATCCGAAGCTCAATGATTATCCAGCTCGCCGTAACGCCGCCCTGACTTCGATTCAGCCCACTGGTACCGTCTCGATGATTGCCGATTGTGCCTCTGGTTGTGAGCCGTATTTTTCTGTGGTTATGGAAAAAAATGTTATGGATGGTGACCGCTTTCTGATGGTCAATAAACACTTTGAGGCTGTGGCTCGTAAAGAGGGCTTTTTCTCAGATGGGCTGATGAAGAAAGTTGCCCGCACCGGGACCGTTCTCGGCCATGAGGAGATTCCTGCAAAGTGGCAGAATATTTTCCGCGCTGCCCAGGATATTACCCCAGAGGAACATATTCGCATGCAGGGCGCTTTGCAGACCAACGGAGTGGACTCGTCCATCAGTAAGACCATCAACCTACCTGGCTCGGCCAGCAAAGAGGATGTACGACTCTCCTACATGCTCGGTTTTGAATTGGGCTGCAAGGGGTTGACAGTCTACCGAGACGGTTCCCGTGATGCTCAGGTACTCAATACAGGGAGCTCTGGTGAGAAAGAAACAGCGACTGTTTCCAGTCAAGGCCTTCTCCATAAAAAGGAACTGCCTGATGTTCTCAGCGCGAAGCGCTACCGCCTGAAAGATGCTAACGGTAATACCATATATATCATTGTTTGTTTTGGTGAAAATGAGACGCCGATGGAGGTCTTTGCCAAATTCCCCTTTGATAATCGGGTCGACCTGAAAGATAAATCGACTATGTGGACAACCACCTGCCGTCTGGTTTCACTGGCTTTGCGCTACCAGATTCCCATAGAGGAGATTATCAAACAACTTGATCGCTCCAGTGGACATATGCTTGACTTACCCGCCCAGTTGGGTAAACTGCTCAAATCGTTTATGGCCGGAACCCGGAACGGGTTTTCGTCTTCATGCCCGGAATGTCCTGGTGCCTTAGTCTTTGCAGAGGGCTGTGAGGTCTGCCGGGAATGCGGCTACTCCAAGTGCTCCTAAGAGATCATCTGTACAATCCGTGAGATCTTCGAGGACAAAAAAGTAACCTGAGCAACGTAACCTGAGCAACTATGCCGAAAATACAGCGAAATCAGTCCTGCCCTTGCGGATCAGGGAAAAAACACAAACATTGTTGCTTAATCCTGCATCAAGCCGGACGCACCCCCTCTCCCATACAACAGATGAAGGTCTCTTTGTTGGGAGAGATAGCAAAAATTCAGCGAGATGCTGCTGAGTTTAAAACCCGGGTTTATCAGCTTGGCGTCTTTATTTTCTTCAGTATGGAAAACGGAGACGCTTGGGTGCTGGAGGTTACAGACAGTGATGCGGTGCAGGTCGCTACTCAAGGTCAGCCGTGTAAACCGCCGGTGACAGAAGATAACGAGCGGATCGTGGTCGACTGGAGCCATAATTTTGCCCTTCAAGATAAAGGTCTCTTTATGACAGGGTATAGCAATGGAGCGGAGAAAGAAATTATTGCTGCTCCGACCCAGCAGATCAATGCTGCTCTTCGCAGAATCATGAAACAGTATCCCAAAGAACTGCTGAATAAGATTCATATACGAGACGAGGAAAACGTCGCATCTGCCTAGCGTCGCGGCGGCCCCCCTCGAATTCGTTGATCAGGCTTTCCGAGTACAATACCTTCACAGGTACTGTGCTTGGATTCCTTCCCCTTTCCTCCAACCGCATATTTTCAACGCCTGTATTTTTTTTATCCGACCGGATAAGGCTTATTTTTGCATCAGCAGTATCTCGTTGTCCGATGTTTTTGGACAAAAGTATCGATTCCCCAGTCTATATCAAGCGGGCGCTGAAGTCCTGAAAACCCCTAAAATTAGCGCAGTAGGTGTTTTTGTGCGTGCGTTGCAGGAATGCGCTGGTACGTCTGGACCTGGTGAAGCTCTTGATATTTTATATAGTTGAGGAAGAGGGAAGGTCTCTGTACGAAAAAAAGTACAAAGGGGTGGAGAAAAAAGACAACGGGAGAAGTAAAAAAGATAAAAAAAAGCCGGGCAACCCTGCAACACACAAAGAGACTCGCTGCCGCTGCTTCCTCCCGGACCTGACGGAATTCACGATTCTTTGTTGTGCAGGACCCGGCTATCAAAACTTGGGTCAAATATATTGTAACTGGCGGAGAGGGTGAGATTCGAACTCACGGTACTTGCGTACACACGCGTTCCAGGCGTGCACCTTAAGCCACTCGGTCACCTCTCCTGCTCCATAAAAAAGTAATCGGTCGGGAAAAAGAAGTTTCATACTCCAACCGTTACTTATATTACTTCGGGCACATTTTTATAAACCGTCTGCGTTTTTTTAACAAGGAAAAAAGCACACCTTTCATCTTTTTTTTCTTCGCCGTCTGAAAAAATCCTTTAGGAGAGCTGCGCATTCTTTAGCTCTGACACCTCCAATAACGGCAAAGCTATGATTCAGCTTCCCGTCATTGCCGATACTGTACAAAGATTGCACCCCTCCGCCCTTAGGGTCTGTGGCCCCAAAAACGACACGCGCTACCCTGGCCTGAATCATGGCTGCGGCGCACATGGGACAGGGCTCCAGGGTGACGTACATGGTAGTTTCAGGAAGGCGATAGTTGCCTAACTCCTTTGCTGCTGCCCGCAGGGTATGAATCTCGGCGTGCCCAGTAGGATCATGAGCTTGAATACAGTTATTGCCTGCTCCGGCCACAATTGTATGATCTCTATCGACCAAGACGGCCCCAACAGGCACTTCATCTCTGGCCGCCGCGTCAACAGCAAGCTTAATAGCCTTACCCATGAAAAATAAATCCCGCTCCCCCTGCTCTTCTTCACCCATCAGTTTTTCTCGATAAAAGTTTAATATCAAAGCGAGTGGCTTATTCATTGCTCCTGTTTACTGCGACCAAGGGGCCGACTAACCGTATCTTCACCCGTTGATTTTTTTCTCTTTCTCCACGCTCGTTACCCTCCCCTTTTTTACAGGCAAGATGCATGATCGCATTCATCTGCTCAAGTTTTCTTGCCGGACGAACCTGGAGACGGCCATCGCATAAGAACGCCACAGCACTTTTCAGGGAAAGGTGCCCGGACCTGCGAATACTCACCGGCTCTGTCAGGATCGCATCCACCAGTCCACGAGAGGCGAGGCCCTCGTTTGGCAAGCCTTGTAAGTGATGCAATCCTGGGACAACAAGCTCATGAAAAAGGAGACGAGCCGCAGGTGGCGGGCCGGGGAGGGCAAAGAGAGGGGTCGTGCCGATGATAGCGAACAGGGTCGATTTGCCAGGGCGAATTTTCAGGAGATTATAGAGAGGATTACCGCCCAGACGGGCAACGACCTGTTCTATTACATCAAATTTTCCCGGCCCTGTGCCCCCGGTAGTGATCAACAGATCTGGTTTGTCCTGGGCCAGTACCTGCTGGATACAGCTAATAATCATCTCCGCATCATCTCCTACCGTCACCGATCGTACAAGATGACAATGCTCCCGCTGTAAGAGAGCTGCCAGTAAAATTCCGTTACTGGATATTTTTTGGCCGGGCAAGAGTGTTTCTCCGCTTTGGATCAGTTCGCTGCCGGTGCAAATCACTACCACCCTAGGACGTCGATACACCCAAATTTCCTGAGTGCCGTTTTCCGCCAACAGAAGCAGGTGATCGGGGCAGAGTCGGGTTCCGACAGCAACCAGTCGCTGCCCTTGCCTGATATCCTTCCCCTGTGGGCGAATGAACAGCTGTTTTCGTCCCAGTTCCTCTTTTGCTACAGCTAAGATTGAGCCTTTTTCTTGACAAATCTCAAAGGGCACAACCCGAGCAGTACCAACGGGAAGCATGGCTCCAGTCATAATCCTATATGCCTGACCTGGTTGTATCTCTTGGTGCTCTGTGCAACCGGCAGCTCTTTCGCCGTTTATCTGGAATTGAGCAAATACGCCATCAAAGGCATGTGGCTGCTCAACAAGGGCAAAACCGTCTCGGGTTGCTTGAGTGTAGGAGGGCTTCGGTCGGTTTGCAAAAATTGATACGGCATTGATGCACCCCAAGGCTCTGGAAAGAGACACCAGTTCGTGGTCCAGGGGCCTAAGCTCGGCAGCAAGAGCTGCATGGGCTTCTTGGAGTGAATACTCAATCATGGGAGAATCATTCTTCATGGTTTTGCGAAAT
>JBATKL010000551.1:0-21360 GCA_049669385.1 Candidatus Electrothrix sp.
GCGGTGGTTGGCGGGACATGAACGGCTGCTACAGTGCCGGAATCTTAGAAGGTATTGCATATTATTATTCCGAAATTCTGCAAGAGGTCGCATGATGAATATTATGGATTTGTCAACGCCGGAAGCATCACCTGAAACACCAGGCATCTGGATTTTTGGAGAAGTCCTGTTTGATACCTTTCCTGATGGCACCGCAGTCCTTGGCGGTGCGCCCTTTAACGTGGCCTGGAACCTGACTGCTTTTCAGGCTGCACCTCGAATTATTAGTGCTGTTGGCAACGATGCCCCCGGTCAGCTCATTCAAGAGCGGATGCATGGTTGGCAGATGAATTGCGAACATCTTGCCGTTGTCCCAGAATACCCAACCGGCAAGGTGACAATTCGGTTGATCAACGGAGATGCCTCGTATACCATTGAGGAAAATCAGGCCTACGATAATATCCCGTTGGACTGCCTCCCGAATCGTACTGAGGGTTTTCTCTATTTCGGCTCTCTGGCCTTACGTACCGCCCATAACCGTGCTGTACTGGCTGAACTAAAAAAACGCCATCAGGGAAAAGTCTTTATCGACATCAACCTGCGACCGCCGTTCTGGGACAAGGGCAGCATCCTTGCTCTTGTCCAGGATGCACATTGGCTCAAGATGAACGAGGCTGAGCTCGCCCTCATTGCTAAAACCAAGGGTACAGATACAGGTACAGGTACAGATATAGAATCCCAAGCCCGTCAGCTTAAGGCTGATTACGGTCTGGATGGTATAGTGGTGACCTGCGGCAGCAGAGGTGCCTTTGCCCTCGGACCTAATGATAACGCAATACAGGTAAGACCAGAACAGGTCCAAGACGTTCAGGATACCGTCGGAGCAGGTGATGCCTTTGCCTCAGCACTGCTGCTCGGCCTTGTACAATCATGGCCCTTACAAGACACCCTGAAGCGTGCTCAACAATTCGCCTCCGGCGTGGTCGGCATTCAAGGGGCCGTAAGCCCTGACAGCAAATTTTATCAACAACACCTTCAATCCTGGTAGGTCAAACTTTACACACTTTATTATGTACGAACAGATTTCTCATTCACTCCTGAACCGGATCCTCAACGATATGAAACCCGATTTTCATAAACGGGATCTGCGCCATTTTTATACCCGCTTGGGGGCAAATTTTTACGCAATTCATTCGTTATTTGAGAAACTCTACGGCAACGTCCCGGATTTCGAAGAATACATGCTGCGCTTGGTCGAAGTGCTGGCCAAAAATTATCTGGACCGCCCTTATGACCTTCAGGAAATTGATATTACACGCGAAGAGGACCATAATTGGTTTCTGCACCAGCAGTGGGTGGGCATGGCCCTTTACCTGGACGGATTTGCCGGAAACCTGCAAGGACTCAAAGAAAAGATCCCATACTTTCAAGAACTGGGCATTAATCTGGTTCATATCATGCCCATCCTCAAAAGCCCTGCTGGTAAAAGCGATGGAGGATATGCGGTCAGCGACTTCCGAGAAATCAATAAACAAGCTGGAACGTTAGATGATATTCGTGAACTGGCAGCCGCCTTTCGTGAACATGGCATCCTGCTGACCCTGGATGTTGTGCTGAACCACACTTCGAATCAGCATGAATGGGCGGAAAAAACCCGACAGGGTGATCTGCAATACCAGGATTACTTTTTCATCTTTGAAGATCGCAATCTTCCAGACATGTTTGAGCAGACCATGCCCGAGGTTTTTCCAGACACCGATCCCGGTAATTTCACCTGGGACGAGAGCATACAGGGATGGGTGATGACGGTTTTTCATGACTACCAATGGGATCTCAATTATTCCAATCCCAAGGTCTTTTTGGAAATGCTGGATATCATCCTGTTCTGGGGCAATCAGGGGGCTGATATCGTTCGCCTTGATGCAGTGGCCTTTCTCTGGAAGGAGTTGGGAACCAGCTGCCAGAACCGACCTGAAGCTCATCTCCTCCTCCAGCTTTTTAAGGACTGCTGTCAGGTCACAGCTCCAGGGCTGCTCTTTATTGCCGAGGCCATTGTTGCCCCCCTGGAGGTGATCAAATATTTCGGCGAAGATGCGGTGGTGGCCAAGGAATGCGAAATTGCCTATAACGCCACCTTTATGGCCCTGCTCTGGGAAGCCACAGCCACTCATAACTGCAAACTGCTTGCTCATGCCATCAAAAGTTTGCCTGGCAAGCTTGATCGAGCAACCTGGCTCAACTATGTCCGCTGCCACGACGATATAGGCTTTGGCTTTGATGATGAGGATATCAAAAATGCCGGGTATGATCCCGGTGAACACCGTCGATTCCTGATGAAATATTTGACCGGTGAATTTGAAGGTTCCTATGCTGGCGGCCAGCCCTTTGCCTTTAACAAGAAAAACGGGGATGCACGGGTATCTGGAACCTTGGCCTCGCTGGCCGGGCTGGAGTACGCTATAGCACAGCAGGATGTACAGGAAGTAGATTTTGCCGTCAGGCGTATTCTTCTCCTCCACAGCCTGATTTTCTCTTTTGGAGGTATTCCCCTGCTCTACTACGGTGATGAGGTTGGTACTTTTAACGACTTCAGTTATCTTGAGGATGCAAACAGAGCCGATGATAGCCGCTGGATGCATCGCCCACGATTGAATTGGGAGACCTTAGCCCGCAGGGATGAGCCTGGGACACCGGAACATACCATTTTTCAGGAATTGCGTAAGATGATTGCGGTCCGCAAAGAAATAGACGCCTTTGCGGATTTCAACAACCGGGAACTCGTTGACATGGATAATGATCATCTCTTTGCCTTTCTCCGTTCCAGCCATCCGCGTTATCATCAACACCCGGTAGAACCGATTTTTGTGCTTGCCAATTTTGACCGCCATCCTCAGGCTGTGGATCTCAACGCGCTCAGTGCCCATGGTTTCGGTGATGCGGGATCACTCCTTGACCTTTTCACCGGTCGCCCGCCCCACTGCTTTCGCAACGAGCTGATCCTGTCACCGTATCAGTTCTGTTGGCTCAAGAACGGATGAAGGAAGGCAAGTAACCTACGATCTGAATGGTAACTTCATTGAATTTGTTGAACCGGGAAATAATCTGGTCACGGCGCAACAATCAGATGGAAAAGCCTCGATTATCGGCTGTGAGAACATGGTCACACCGTGTGACCTGTAAACCGATAAAACAGAACTCTGGGGAGGTCATTCAAGACCTCTCCCTCCTCAACACATAAAAGCGGCAGAACCACTGCCGCTTTTTCTATCACCCTAAGCCGCGCAACTTTTTCCACCCCCAGCCCATTCAACACCCTTAGCGTATAGAACTGTTGCGGCTTTTGTGTTGCGGCTTTTGTAAAGCCGTCCTACAAGACAGGCTCTTTAGATATACTGCCCACCGAGTCCGCGCTCTGCGTGACTCGGTTTCTTTTTGCCTTTCCCGTAATATTCTAATCTGTAATACCGAGGTGGATGTTTTTCAACACGAATAACGACTCTTTACTTCTGAGTTTCAGTATGTTATTTATTGAGACAGAAGCATCAACACTGTTCTCAAAAAAGGAGGAATGAAATGAGAAAAAATAGACTGTTTGTGCGGGGAGTTTCCCTACTCATGGGGCTTGTCATCATGTTAAGCGTGACCTCATGCGGAACTATTCTCTACCCCGAACGCCGTGGACAAACGGCGGGCCACATAGATGCTGGCGTAGCTGTGCTGGACGGCATAGGCTTACTTTTCTTCTTTGTTCCCGGAGCGATAGCTTTCGCTGTTGATTTCACGACTGGTGCTATTTATCTTCCCTCCGGCTCTTCCCGTCTCGCTCTTCAGCCGTCGAAGCTTCAGGATGCACAGATAATCCAAACTCGACGGCATTCCCTGACCAGTCATGATATAGAGGCCGTGGTGGAAAAAGAAACAGGGCAGGAAATCAACTTGGTGTCACCTCAGACAAAAGTAGCACGGATTTCGTCCGGTCGGAATCCAGCTTGGAGTGGCATTGCGGAAGTACTCACGCCTGATCAGTTGGCTGTTTTTAAAAACAATCGGCTAAGAACAACGTTTGACAGCACGCTTTAGCCGCAACATTATCTCGGCCCCAGAATTATTCCGATGCCGTACTCATCCTCCACCGTTTACCGCACCAGCCCTGGCAGAATCTGCTACGGATAACAGGGTATCCCAATGCACAGAACGGGACTCCTTGATATCCGGCAGCAACACGACCTTCTCCGGGAAACCGTAGCGCCCCAAAGCCTCTCTAAAAACCTGCAACGAGTCAGCGACAATCCCAGGCGCGATTTCAGGCCTATGGCCGCCGCCATGTATATTATAGACCAACCCCAGCAGATCCATATTACGGTGCTTGATCGCCTCAAGACAGAGCAGGGTATGATTGATGGAGCCGAGGCGAGGTGTGGTCACCAGAATGAGCGGGAAGGAACGGGTCTGTAAATAATCGAGCAGAAGAAGCTTCCGAGTCAGCGGAACCAGCAGGCCGCCAGCCGCCTCAATAATGAGCTGGTCCACCTGTCCAACTAAGGTATCCGTGGCGCTGTCCAGCCGAGCCGGATCAATTTCTGTGCCAGCACGCTCCGCAGCAAGATGGGGTGAGGCTGGCAAAGGAAAACAATAGGAACAGGTCAGGCCTTGCTCGTCTGGAGCAAGCCAGCCCGTGCCCATGAACTTTCGATGCAGGAGGAGATCTTCGGGACGGTCCTCACAACCGGTCTGCACCGGTTTCTGAGTGATCACCACCTTGCCCTGATCCATCAAATGACGAGCCAGCAAGCCGGTGACCACGGACTTGCCCACATCAGTATCTATGCCACAGACAACAATCGGTTTATTCATAAGATTTTATCTCTCCCTCCGATTTCTCAGCAGAGTAGTTTTTCTTCCTGCTCTAGCAGCTGCTTGAAGATGCTACAGAAATCCACCCAACTTAAATCCTGATTGATGCCGGGGCAGGATTCTCGAATAGTGAAAAAATTATCTTTATCACTCAGAATACTGGGATGCAAAGGCCATTGACCGCACCGCCAAGGCCGTCCCACATGCACGGTGCAACCGATGTCTTTCGTGTAAAAAATACAGCGGTGATCCACGATGTTCATCTGCACAACATTACCGGTGACCCGCCAGTATTTCTCCTCCACCTCCTGCCGGGTCAAGCCCAGTTCGGCGATCATTCGTTTCTGATCGTCCTTATCCAGAGAGACCGTGGTCTCACCTTGGCAGCAATAACCGCAGCGGGTGCAGGCGAAGATATCAGACAGTGCTGGCGTTATTTTTTTCATAATTATTTCAACTAATTAATTAACAAGAATACTCCGCATAAAAAAACGGTAAGGCCTGAAAATTTCTTCAGCCCTTACCGTCTCTGAACCATAGATGACGTTGACGAGTCAAACGACATCAACAGAAGTACGTTTAGTCGGCGGCAGGTGCTTCTTCCTCACCCTCAGACTCATCTTCTGTTGTGGCAGAGCCTTCATCATCTCCGTCCTCATCTGTCATCTCGACGACAGCCTCATCAGCTTCATCAGTCTCACCTTCCACTTCCTCGATAGCTTCATCTGCCGCGTTGTCCATAACATCTCCGGCAACTTCAATAGCAGAATCATCGACTCCATCCTCAGACGCTGAAACAGTAAGTGTCAGTCCCAGGCAAAGCAGTAAAGCGGCAACTAGGGAAAGCATCATTTTAATGGAATTACGCTTCATACTCTCTCACACTCCTTGTCAGGAAAAATCCTGTTAAAAAAAACTGCATTCGGCTTTCACCTTGAAAGCCCGCCAATCACCTTACTCAGGAGATTGGCCCCAAAAAAAATCCATGTAACAACCAGTAACGCTATATAGTCCTGCAAAAAAAATCGTTCCGATCTTTATTTGTCGGCTTCTTCCTTATGCTCGTCAGCAGATTTTTCTTCCTCTTTTGCCTCATCGCCTGCTTCTTCTTTCTTTTCCTCAGCAGCGACTTCCTCTTTTTTCTCTTCACCCATAGCGTTAGCCATGGCTTCACCGGCCTTTTCCTTGGCCGTTGCAACAGCAGAATCTGTTGCGCTGTCAACTACCGCTCCAGCGGCTTGAGTAAGACTGTCAGCAAGACCTGCACCGGACGCAAAGGCTGCCACGGTAAAACCGAGTGAGAACAGCACAGCAATTGCCAGAGAAAAAATTCCTTTTACGCTTTTCATCAGAAAAAACTCCTTAAAAAATAAAACAGTGATACTGTAATAATCTGCTTTCACTATGAAAGCCCTCTGTTCACCTTGCTCAGGCGATTGCCGAAAAAGAAGTGATAAGTATCAGCGGCTTCTTTGCCGGAAAGCACCTGACTCTATCCGCTACACCATCCAGAAGAACAAAATGCAATATAAAATATAAAATTAATTCTGTCAGCAAATAACGCCAGATGTAACTATTGAATGCAAAAACAAAAATTATTTTTCTCTTTTCGAATCGCCCTGAGCTGGTCACATTTTTAAGTATCCTACAACGTGTCGCAAAGAAGCATCAACAGCTTTCGCGATTTTCGTTTAAACTCCTTCCGGGAAAATTGCGGTTGCCAAGGCTGCCGCCAAACCTCATCAGAGACCAACATGGCAGCAGCCAGCTCAACCCCTCTAAAGGCTGCGACCGTACAGAGGGCTGAAAATTCCATATCCACCCCGTATATCCCCTGGCCTGCATAGTCGGTAATCTTGGTACGCGTTTCTCGGTACGGCGCATCTGTAGTCCAGATCTTTCCGGTCTGATAGGAAAAATCGGCAGCGGTCAGAATATTACCCAGGTGGGTATGCAAGGTCGGCGAAGCAAGTATCTTCTCCTGTTGACCATTTTGGCCCTGATTATGACCCTGAATCTGATCCTGATAATGGTGACTAGTCCCTTCTTCAGACAGTGCTTCAGTCGGGAGCAAGACATCCATAGCCCGCAGTTCTTCCTGCAAGGAACCGCACCAGCCATAAAGAATAATCTTCTTCGCTCCCAGTGCGATCAATTTTTCCAAGCACATGACCGCCACAGGAGCCCCGACAGCAGGCCCAGCCAAAAACAGCTTCTCCGAATAATAGAGGTTGGAGTTAAAAAGAAAGGAACGCTGCATCTCCGCTGTTTTGGCATATGCGGCCAAGAGAGGAGCCTCTGTCGGGTTGACCGCCAGAACGCCTATTTCTGGGAGAGTCGGTTCTCCTCTGCCCCGCTCCGGGTTGATAACACAGTCTTGAACACAGTCTTGCTTGCCCATTAATTCCTTATTCTCCGTATCCCTTTATTCCTTTATCCCTTCTCGGGTGGTGTTTCGCTGCTCCCGGTGGAATACCAATCCACCTTTCTGGTAATATACATAACCGTCGTCAACACGGCAAACAGCCCCAGTGCTCCCATGAGCAGGGCATAATCTTCCAATTGCAGAACAATGTACAGATAGGTATAGAGGATGAGCAGCAGAGTACAAACCGTCAGGGTAAAATATGTATTCCGCAAAATCCCCTGGGAGTATCCAGTGATCAAACAGGTGATTGCTCCGGCTGACAGGAGATAAGCTGTGTCAAAAGTAAGATGCTCGGAAATGGAAAGGAGGAGGACATAAAACAGGGTGACCGCAAGCCCAATCAGCAGGTACTGGATCGGATGCACCCGTTTTTTATTGATAATCTCTGTAAAGAAAAACGCAGAAAAGGTGAACACGATAAACATAAGCGCGTACTTAGAAATCCTGATGGATTTCTGATAAACATCAGCCGTGATCAGGAGTTTGAGCCCAAAAGCGGCCTCGTTGACCTTGTACTTATTTCCCTGCCAGACCTGGGGGAAATTCCGATTCAGGTGGAGTACCTTCCAGGTCGCGGAAAAGCCCTTCTCATCCACCTTTCTCGCTGTGGGCAGAAAGGCCCCGTTAAAACTCGGAGATGACCACTCCGAAACAAGCTCCACAATGGTCTCTTCTGCCACCGGAATAAAACTGACCTTCTCGCTGCCGTTCAGATGCAGTTGAAAGGAAAACGTCGATGGACCGGCCTCTGGAGACAGGGGAATACGAGAACTCACCCCGGCTGCGGCAATATCCGTTGTTTGCAGACCTGGTGTGACATCATGGACAACCCCGTTCCAGGTAATAGCAATCTGCTCCTGAATCCCGCGCATATCAGATATACCTATGGAGAACAAGGCCTTGCCCCAGAGAATGTCTTCTGGAGCAATTGTCAGCTGTTCCATTGCAGGCACGGTGAACCTACCCGACACCTTCAGTCGAGTCGTATAGAGTACCGCTTCATACAGGCTTCTGTATCGGATATGCGGTGTTATGTCTCCGGTTATCTTGAGCTGCTCAGGAAGGAGGTGGAAATACTTTACCCGGAACTTCTGTTCCTTGTTTTGACCTGTATAGTATTCCTTGAAAGGAACCGTAAAAAAGGGTCCGGTCAGGGTTTGGCTCCAGCCCCATTTCCCGTTGATTTCCTGGACAACCGTATCACGTCGGGTCTCCCGCTCCCGCATCACAGAGGAGATCATGGCAGCGGGGATTTGCAGCACTAGCACCAAAATCCCGATGGTGATAATTTTCAGGGTTGCTGAGGTGCGAATAAAAGACTTTGCCTTGCCCACGGTTTCTGTCTTACCCACGGTTTCCTGCACGTTCATGATGTATCCTCCTGCAATTTATTCCTGATCAAAACCCCGTTTACCCCGTTGCTGCTTGAGCTGACCCCGTTGCTTTTTCCCCTGTAAACGGCGCTGCTTAGCATTACGCGAGGGTTTAGTTTTCTTCCGAGTCGCCTGGACATGCAAGGCATCCCGCATCAAGAGGATAAAACGTTGTATCACCTCCTCCTGATTGCTCCGCTGGCTGCGTTGTCGATCCCCGTCCAGCCGTAAAACTCCCTGCTTATTTAGGCGATTGCTCAGTCGATATGTAAGCAGGGTCTTTTGTTCCTCAGTCAGGCTCGGCGAGGCCTCAAGGTCAAAAGAGAGCGAGACCTTGGTGTTGACCTTGTTGACATGCTGCCCCCCCTTACCGCTGCTGCGGGAGTAGCTGAAAAACAGCTCTGCGACTGGAATCGCACAGGATGAGGTTATACGGTAATGCTCTCGGTTATCCATCATGCCGGGTACCTTCTATGCCATTCTATTTGGGCAGCACAATGCGCTGTTCTGGATCCAACTTCTTATTGGGCATGTACAGCAAAACCATCTTGCCGATGAGTTGCACCAAGGCTGCTCCAGATGCTTTAGCCAACAGCTCAGCCGCTTCTTTCTTGGGCACTTCGCAGTTCTGGCCCAGTTTTACCTTGATCAACTCACGGGTCCGTAGGGTATCCAGAACCGACTGATTGACATTGGCGGAAAGCCCCTCTTTGCCGACATAGACGATTGGATCTACATGGTGTCCGAGGCCGCGAAGGTATTTCTTCTGCTTACTGTTCAGCTTGATCTGCGGTTTTTTCTTTTCTTTTTTCTCAGTTTTCATATTATATACGTTTCTCCATGAAATTTTTTCAGGATGATTCGTTATTCTGCCCGTAAAGTTCTTTGCAATACAGGGCGGAACCCATTGATCTACTGTTACCATCTAACCCTCTCAATCCTGAGCGAGAGGTACTTCGACTGTTGCATCTCTGCCGTAAGCAGAGGCATCCAGGCCGAGCGAAGTAATAAACTCAGCTTCCTTATTCAAAAGTACCTGACGGCGTGCCTTGAGAAGCTGCTCTACTGTGCCCTTCTCATTTTCAGGTATGCCTAAGCCTGCAAGAACGTTTCCCTCATGAGCAGTCTCTTTCTGTTCCCTAGCAGCAAGTGCATCTCGATATACTACAAGAAGAGCCGCCGTGGGGGTAACAGCCAAATTCCACCAAACGTTACGCTGCCCATGAGAACATAACAGCCCTATAGAGGAAACGCCATCTGCCAAAGCTCGGTGAGCAACACCGTTCCGGTCGCCCTTATCCTGAAATCGTGCCATAGCTAAGGCACAGGCCTTGGAGCGCACTGCACGAAAATCAAAACGACGAATTTCCTCAATCTTTTGAGTAATATCACGTTCCATCACCTCCCATGAACCACCTTGGATCATATCCTCCAGTGCTTTGCTACTTCTATTATAAGTTGATGATTTTGAACCTGAAAAGACTTCTCCATAGGTTGTAAGCCAAAACCATTTGGCTATAGCCTCCTCCTCTTGCTCACTCACAGCCTCTTTCTTGTTACGAGCAAGATAAATAGCTATGGTAATCAGCTGCCAGGCATAGGGCAAAGCCTTGGGGCCGTGTATGCCGCATTTCCTTCTGAGG
Organism: Candidatus Electrothrix sp.; assembly: GCA_049669385.1. Taxonomy (GTDB): domain Bacteria; phylum Desulfobacterota; class Desulfobulbia; order Desulfobulbales; family Desulfobulbaceae; genus Electrothrix. The sequence goes on from JBATKL010000551.1 coordinate 10,278, forward strand.
ATTTCAGCGGTATTGCGAATAGCCAGCACAGCCGACTCAACTACCTTGTCTTTTTCTTTTAACTCCTCAGATAATTGTTCCACCTTATAGTTGACAGGATGCTTGCCGATACACCCGGCACAGACCCGAAGAATATCCCAGTCAGGCACATCCTGCCAGCCTATAGGTTCCAGTATTCTGCTTCATTTCGGATTGAAGAGAATTTGGAAAAGATTCAAGCCATTGCTCAAAACATGGTGCTGTCTGCCTGCACCGGGATGCATTTGGATGCGCTGAAATAAGAAGGGTATGCTGTCGAATAACAGCATTACGAAGCAAAGTCAGCAAATCAAGATCATGCGCTTCCCTACTAAACAAAGCATCATGCACCCAAATAATCATCTGCCCCCCTTGGTCCAGCGAAGATCGAAAATCCTATGGGCCAACTCCTGTTCTTTTTCAAAAACTTCTGGAGGCCATCCGGTCAAGGTGGCATCAGGGCTGATCGCAATTCTACTGGCCTTTGAAACACTGTCCTTTGTCTGCTCCACCCAGTAAAGGGCGACCTCTTCAGGAACGAGTCTTTTTTCAAGCAACGCAACCTGCATAGCGCGTAAAAGATAGACTGAATGCGTTTCCAGTACAACCGGAATTCCGGCCTGCACTGTCTCAATTAATCGATTCAGCAAGGCAACCTGAACTGTCGGATGCAGGTGGGCTTCTGGTTCTTCTACGGCAAGCATAGTCGGGGCGGCTGCATTTTTTGTTTCCGCCCAGTAACTACAAACGACAATTGGTAGCAGAGATTGGATCCCCTCACCAGCATGAGAGAGGGGAAGAGCTTCCCGTGCATGCGCTCCATGAACAAATTCCTGATGACCGGAAGAGTCCTGTTGAAGACGGATCGCATTACCGAGCCCTTCCTGGCTAGCCAGCCAAGTTGAAGCTTTTTTTAACAGATTCTGCCCTTCAGGATTGTCAAGTAGAGCGGGCAAATCACTCCCGTCAGGACGACAGCAACGACTCGCCCTGTCATTCTTTTTGCCTGAAAGACGGTCGGCCTGTAACCATTGCAAGCGTTCAAGCGGCGTAATGGCGGATTGTACCTTCTCCACAATTGCCTCTGCCTGTTCAGGCAAACCCTGAGGAAATAAGCTGGAAAAAATTAATTCACCGGACCAATCCGTGCCGTTGCATCGTCCTTCGTAATCAGCTACCAGCTTACTACCTATGCGAGAGGAAGTTCCGCTATAATCAGCCGAAAAAATTTCTCTTGAGTCTGATGTTATTCGCAAACGATTAACAACCAGCCCTTGATCGTTATCGAACTGCATCTTCAAAGAAGGTTTCTCTGGAAAACCAGAGGCTTCAAAGGAAAACCAAGGTGTCAAGCTTGGAGGTCTACAAAGGCAGCCGAGTTCCTTTAAAGTCGCTCCGCCAAAAGCCGGACTGCTCAGGTCAAGAGGCCCGGCTCCTAGTTGATTGGAATCCGCAAGAAAAGGAAGCAAGCGAAGCAAACTACTCTTGCCAGCCTGATTAAAACCGTACAGGAGAGTCAATGGTTTAATTTCAAAAGAAACTTCTTCCCTAAATGCTCGGAACAGTTTTGCCTTGATGGTAAACTGATTCTCAGGATTCCTCATGATTATCCCTCAAGCTCTTGAGACCGGCATTTCATGATCCGAACAAGCTGGCTCTGTTCTTCGCTCAATCCCAGGACTTTTTCCAGAATTTCACGGGTACTGGTCCCGGCTGATCCGTGCGGATGGAGTAAGTCCAGCAACAGCATTCTGTCGCCTTCCTTGCCTTTCTCGCCTTCCGATTCCAGCTCTAATCGCTTGACCAAGGTCCGGAGATCAAGCTGACGTTTCTTCTGCTTGCGTATTCGTTCAATGACGAATTGATCCGCAGCAAGAAACGCTGTACTGCGTGCGACGAGCTGCTCCAGGTCAACCGATTCCGGCAAGGTGCATTGGTAGCTGATGATCTGATCAACCGGGGGTTTCTTCCGAATAGCCTCAATTTCCTGCATAACAAAAAAATCTGGCAGATGTCTATTCAGTTGCTCAGCTGTCTCTGGAAGATTTTTTAAAGGCGCGGAGAGGTCCACATCAAAGTACTCAATATGGCTCTCCACCCCGACCGGCAGGGCCGGACTAAAGGAAACCTTGGGCGAGGGGTTAAAACCTTGGGAAAAGAGGATCGGCAAACCGGTTCGCTGCAAGCCCCGGAAAACCAGTTGCAGTACTTCAAGATGGCCGAGGAAACGCCCATCTCCCACACGAGAGTAATGGACCCGATAACGGAAGATAGGCTGCTGAACCTGCTCTGTCCGTGTCCAGGAATTCCTGGCCGACGCACTCTTCTGCTCCAGTGACGTGGTTAGCTCTTTGTTAGATTCTTTTTTCTCTGGCGGTTCTTGGGTGAGCGGACGAATACTCTTGAAATCACAGAGTCCGCATTTCTGGCAACCACTAGTGCGACAATCCGGGGTATAGACCTGATCTAGGGCCTTTTGCCATTCTTCCAGCAGAAAATCACGCCCGACTCCGCAATGGAGATGATCCCAAGGCAAGACCTCCTCCTGATTCCTGGGCCGCAGATATGCCTCAAGATCCATCCCGAGTTGCTCTGCCGCCTCTTGCCAACGCTCCACCAGAAAATGATCCGACCAGCCATCCAGCCGAGAACCAGCTCGCCAGGCCGCCTCAATCAACGATGACAGTTTGCGGTCTCCCCGAGAAAACAAGCCTTCAAGAAAGGATTGATAGGGTTCGTGCCATTTGAGCCGGAAGCCCTTATGGGGCAGCTTCCGTTTCAGGAAATCAATCCGCTCCTTGGTCTCGGCAATAGAGAGCTGACCATGCCATTGAAAAGGGGTATGGGGCTTAGGAACAAAGGTGGACACAGAAACATTGATCTGGATTCTGCCGCCCTTGGCTTCTTTTTTCGCCCGGACCGCCAGATCTATAATGGCCTCCAGGTCTTCCTGGGTCTCGGTGGGCAGGCCGATCATAAAGTAAAACTTAATTACATTCCAGCCCGCAGCAAAGGCGTCCCGACAACCGATCAGCAGGTCTTCTTCAGTAATGCCCTTATTGATGACCTCCCGCAGACGATCAGTGCCCGCCTCAGGTGCAACCGTGAAGCCGCTCTTGCGCACTCGCCTGATCTGCTCAATCACCTCTGGAGTCAGGGTGCCCACCCGCATGGACGGCAAAGCCACGGAAACACGCTCCTCGGCAAAGTGATCCATCAGCTCAACAAGCAGTCCGGGCAGATTAGAATAATCCCCGGTAGACAGAGATAAGAGAGCCAGCTCATCAAAGCCCGAATTTTTCACACCCTCCTCGGCAAGCTGCATGATCTGCTCCACGCTGCGCTCCCGCACAGGTCGATAAATCATCCCGGCCTGACAGAAACGACAACCCCGAGTACAGCCACGGGCAATCTCCACCCCGAATCGATCATGAACCGGTTTAACTAGGGGCACAAGGGGATGGGTCAGGAGTTCCACCGGAGGCAGCTCGGGCACAATCCGGCGGGTAACCTCTGTATAGCCCTCCTTGAGCGGCTCAATGGCGGTCAGCTGACCGTCCACATACTGCGGTTTAAACAGAGCCGGGACATAGACGCCCTGAATCTCAGCACAGCGTTGCAAGGTCTCGGCGCGAGAAAGTCCCTCTTCACGGGCAGCACGCAAGGCCGCAATGATATCAAGTATCAGCTCTTCGCCGTCTCCCAACGCAATCAGGTCAAAGAAATCCGCCACCGGTTCCGGGTTCATAGAACAGGCCCCGCCACCGATCACCAAGGGGAAGGTATCATCCCGCTCTTCGGCTCGCAAAGGAAGCCCGGCAAGGTCGAGTACGGTCAGGATATTGGTGTAGCAGAGCTCATAGGGCAACGTGAAGCCGATCACATCGAACTCGGCCAACGGTCGCCGGGATTCCAGGGAAAACAGGGGGAGCTCGTGCCTGCGCAGCTGCTCCTCCATATCCACATCCGGGGCATAACAGCGTTCCGCTGCCAGACCGGGTTGACGGTTGATGATATGATAGAGGATTTGCAAACCTTGGTGGGACATCCCAATCTCGTAGAGATCTGGAAAAACCAGGGCAAAGGAAAGATCGATTTGACTGTAATCCGGATCAACGGAATTCAGTTCGCCGCCGATATAACGCCCCGGCTTTTTAACCAGGGGCAGGATGGCATCCAAGTTTACTTTTGTTGTCATGAACTCTTCTGTTAAAATAACGGTCTCTGGTGTTCTGCAATTGGGTCGACGCAATCTTCATGCGGGCCTTTGCAGGAAAAAAATATTGCCTCGCTTTTAAAAAGCATGGGCTTGCAATTGACAAGTCGGTGAAAATTTGTTGACATCACGACGTTAGACGTTATATAAATATAAATATTTACAGCGTAATATCTTATTTGTCCATGCTCCCCATTACCAGCAGCAATAACCGAGGAACAATGCTTAAAAATATCTCAGCGGTGACCTTCGCTCTTGTCTTCCTACTTTTCCACGGCTGGCAGGCAACGGCAGCCCAAAAGGTGATCGAAGACATTAATTTTGAATCCCCCGGCAACGGAGAAGAACGAATCGTTTTTAAACTGAACGGCACCTATATCCCGAAAATATTCACTCTGCAAGGGAAACAACCCCGAGTGGTCTTTGATTTTAAGGATACAACCGCCGCAAAGATGATCAACAACATCATTAACACCAACGGCGAGCTGATCAAACGCATCCGAGTCGGCATCCACAAAGGTGATAACCCGAAAACACGGGTTGTGCTCGACCTGCGGCCTAATAAGAATATCAATATTCGACAGGATTTTGATAACAAAGAACAAGCCCTTGTTGTCTCCATCCATTACGCCGGTTCAAAGCAGCGGACGGATAAGCACAAGCTGGAGGTGGAGGAACAACAGGATGCGCTAGAGGACGCCACAGCTACAGCTGTTGAACCGCCTGCGCAGCCGGAAGAGAAAGAGCCTGCCCATGCCGTAGCAGAGGCAGAGGCAGAGGCAGAAGAAAAACCGGAGCCGATCCCGCAAGCAGCAGTAAAACCGGTTGAGAAACCGCAGGCCGTGAAAGCAGCTGTGCAAACGCCGAAAAAGGAGATCAAGAAGGCGGAGGAAGAAGCAACTGTCGAAGAAAACCCAGGGATGCCCATTCTGACCTCCATCACCTTTGACAATGACTCCAACCGGGGCGAGATGGTGCTTTTCAAGCTCAACGAATTTCATCCCCCTATCGTTTTCGGCATTGAAGAAGGAACGCCGAGAGTGGTCTGTGATTTCAAGGACACGGCAGTGGCAAAGGACATTCCAGAACGTCTCAAAACAGCTGGAAAATACATCCAAAAGATTCGAGTCGGCAACGACAAAAAAGAAAAGAAGGTGCGAGTTGTCCTCGATCTGGTCCCAAATTACAGCTACGACCTGCAACAGGTCTTCTTTAAGGAAGAGAATCTCTTTGTTATTATCATCAACACCCTAGGCAACGCGCCCACCGGTGACCCCTCAGAACTCCTGAAATAACTATTCTGCTCTTTACGCTTTTTCAACGTAATACGATGCGCGATTGATGCTATGCTATGCTCAAAGGGATCTCAAAAAAGGGGGGATCAACTCCGTACCCCTCCTTTCTTCTCTTTCAGCTCACATCCCTTCAGGACTCATTAATAATTTTCCGAACCTCAAAATGAGGCGGAATCTTGACCTGAAAACGTTTTTGTTCCATCGATTTAAAATTAAAGATCTCCGTAAAGACTAAGGTGAAATCTGCTTCCAAGGCTTCACCGGAAAGCTCAACCCGCCCAGGCCAGCTACATGTCTTGGGTGTTGCTGAGTATTCGCTGTATGTCGCTTCAAACTGAATGTCGCCGTCCGCATCAAGCACCATATGACTGACCAGCTGATTGTCCTTATTAAGTGCCAGCTTATGCGTCACATCCTTGCTGCTCCCACTTGTATAGGCGATCTCATACCAGTACAGGCTTTCCTCGGCATCCATTCTTGTCGACACTATCTGCATCCCGTTGCGGTTGACCTGACCGCTGAGCCAGTAAAAGATATCACCCTTGGGAATAAACTCCGGAAAAAATTTCTGAACGACATTGAGATCCATTGTGCCGGTGTAGCCGATCGACTCATTATTATCTGCCAGAGTAAACTTATTTCCGTGTACTCCCAGCAGGATCAGAGGCCGACCAAGCGGATCCATCATGGCAAGGCGCAAGGAAGAGGGATGCATTGCCTGCATGGTTGCGGAAAAGGTCTTTCCCTGACCGTAGGCCTGCCAACTGAGCTGTACATCACAATCCACCGCATTCACACAGGACTGCCCCAGAAAGCGGGAGAGCTTGCTCTCCACCTGCCGCAACTCGGTGCTACTGCTGATTTCCACTGTTTTCGGCGGCGTTGCCGCACAACCGTTTAACATCAGCAACCCTGCGCAACACCACAATATCCCCTGTGCGCTCAATCTCATTCGGTTTCTCCTTTTTCAAGACGATTAATTTTTTCCTGTATACGCTTACGCTCCTGATCTTCGCTTCTCTTTCCGTCCTGCTCCTGCTCTTTTTTATATTCTTGGTACATATCCAAGGCCTTGCCCCAGGTTTCCTTGGCCTTTTCCAGAAGCCCCAACGCCCGGTAGGTCTCTGCCAGATGATCAAGAATCGCTGGATCATCGGGTGCCAATTCCACAGCCTTTTCCAAGACATCTCTGGCTTTTCCATAGTCACCCTGCTGATAGTGTACCCAGCCGAGACTGTCGTGGATATAACCGTTATCAGGTTTGAGCTTTGCCGCACGGGAGATATACCGCAGGGCCTCAGGTAAGTTTTCTTTCTTATCAGCCCAGGCATAGCCGACATAATTCAAAGCCCCAGGATGTTCTGCATCCATTGCAATAATCCGCTCCATAATCTCCAGAGCGGGCTCCTGTTCTCCAATGTAATCCAGAAACAAACCATAGTCATAGAGCACCTGCTCATCTTCGGAATACACCTCAAGGGCACGAAGAAAGGTCTTGCGGCAGTGCTCTCCCTGCCCGATAAACTGATATATGCCTGCAAGGAGAATGTACAGATCCGGGGTACGCTCTTCTTCCTGGGCAAGAGCGGATTCCAGCACCTGCACAGCCTCCTGATGCAGGTTCAATTCTTTGAGGGTTCGTACCAGCAAGAAAAGACTGTCCTCATATTCCTTTGCCTCTGGACCAATTTTCTCAAGATCCAAGAGAACCTTTCTATATTGCTTTTCCTGAAATCGAAGGGCTGCCAGAAGATAACGGGCCTCGGACCGTTCATGTTTTTGAAGAAATTCTTCAAGCAGGGCAATCGCCTTGTCATACTCCTCCCAACGGGCATGGAGTCGAATAATGGTCAATTCAGCGACTTCCGGGTTCTTGATGCTTTTCTTCAGACGCTGCAACTCCTCCATCGCCTCATGCTCTTTTCCCTGCAAGAGGTACAGATGCGTCAGAGCAATCTGGGCCTCCTCGTTCTGCTCATCATGATGCAGAATTTCTCGGTATAACGCAACAGCCTGTGCATATTTTTTCTGCCTGATCAGGACATCAGCCAACTCCAGTTGTAATCCTTCAGACCACGTTATATCAAGGGCTTGCTCGTAATGCTGTTGGCCACCTTCAAAATTCTCTTCGGTGACCAAGAGACGGGCCAAGAGGAGATGGGCCGAATACGAACGATCGTCAACAGTCAGCACATCGCGCAGGGCTGTTTTTGCCATATCGTACTTATCCTCGGCAAGGTACAACTCACTGAGCAGGAGTAAAGAGGTGGTGTCCTTCTCGTCTAACTGATGAATTTTTCGGTACTGCGCCGCTGCCTTTTGGAAAGCACCTTCACGGATATACACCTTGGCCAATAACATCCTGGAGATGGTATCTTCTGGATGATGAACAAGATATTGCTTCAGGCGACGAATAGCCTCTTCGCCTCGATTAAGGCGTAAAAGGAGCAGAGGTACCTTGCGCAGAACAAACTCCGCATCAGGATTGCACTGCAAGGATTTTTCATATAAGGCAAGGGCCTTTTCATAGTCTGCTGCCAACTCGGCGTGCCGAGCCCAAAGAAAGTGAAAATAACTGCACCCATTATCAGCCCCGCTCTCCTGCGCTGAAGATTCAGCGGGCTTATCCTTCTTGACCAGAGCTACGGGTGACATAGAGTCAACATTATAGTCAACAGCTCTGTGCTGTCCGCAGCCGGTAAGGCCAATGAGTCCAGTGAGTCCAGTGACAAGAGCAAGCAGGAGCAAGCTCATCTTCAATTTTCGAGAGGAGACATCCGTATGGTACAGGTACAACATAGATTCTTTGCCAACGCTACTATTTCTTAGAAATTCCCGGCTGCTCCACAGGCACCGGCGTGTACACAAACTTATTTATATAGCATGAAAAATGATTTCACAACAGAAGAGAGGTATATTTGTTCAGAACAAAGAGAACAGAGGACTCGCTCGAGAAAAAACCGCGCCGCGAGTTTACACCCTATCAGCCCGCCGGATAACATCACAGAGCTCCAAGGCTATAGTGGAAATCTCTTTCTCATCCTCACCCTCAGCCATGACCCGAATAACCGGTTCGGTTCCTGAAGGCCGGACCAGAATCCGTCCCCGTTTGCCGAGCTGTTCTTCAGCGGCCTGCAAGGCCTCAGGAAAGCCCTGGATCTGTTCCGGCGCAACTTTACTGGACATACGGACATTTTCCAGCACCTGGGGATACGAGGTCATGATATCGGCCAGTTCAGACATGGGCTTTTTCTTCTTAATCATAATCGCCAGCAGTTGGAGACCAGCAAGAATGCCGTCGCCGGTGGTGTTATGATCAAGAAAAACCAGGTGGCCAGATTGCTCTCCACCAAAATTATACCCCTTGGCCCGCATGGTTTCTACAACATAACGGTCACCCACATTGGCCCGCACCAGCTGCCCACCCAGATCAGTCATCACCTTTTCCAGCCCCATATTGCTCATCACCGTGGCGACCAGGGTCTTCTTTTTCAATTTTCTTCTGCTGATCAGATCAGAGGCACAAATGGCCATGATATGATCCCCATCCACGATTGCGCCTTTTTCGTCGCAGACAATGAGCCGATCCCCGTCACCGTCAAGGGCCAGCCCAATATCCGCCCCGAGCTGTTTGACCTTCTCGGCCATAACCTCCGGGTGCAATGCCCCGCAGTTATGATTGATATTTTTACCGTCCGGATCAACCCCGATACAGGTCACCTTGGCCCCAAGTTCGGCAAAGACATGTGGGGCAACCTTGTAGGTGGCCCCGTGGGCGCAGTCAAGGACGATATGAAAATCATCCAGGGTGTATTTATCAGGAAAGGTATGTTTTAAAAAAACAATATAACGTCCTCGGGCATCATCAATTCGGGAGGCCTTGCCCACCTGATCGGCTACTGGCCTGAGCGCCGCCATTTTCTGGGAAAAAATCAGATCCTCAATATCCAGCTCTGTTTCGTCGGGCAATTTAAAGCCATCCCTCGAAAAGATCTTGATTCCGTTATCCTGAAAAGGATTATGGGAGGCAGAAATAACAACCCCGGCATCCGCTCGCATAGAAGTGGTGATAAAAGCAATACCGGGAGTAGGTAAGGGCCCCAGGAGCTGCACATCAACGCCCATTGAGCAAATTCCTGCTGCCAGCGCGTTTTCAATCATATAGCCGGAGACCCTGGTATCTTTACCGATAACGATGTGATGACGCCTGGTATTATTTTTGACGATAAAGGCAATAGCCCTACCCAGCTGCATGGCTATTTCCGTGGTCATGGGGTAGGTATTGGCCACCCCACGCACGCCGTCAGTGCCGAAAAGTTGTCGCATAATCCTGCCTGATGATAAAAAAATGAATAATAAAATGAACAATTTCGCCCCTACAAAAAAGGGGGGGCTACGGTTAATAAAAAATAAGATGACCGGGACCCGTCGGCTTATTTCTTTTTCTTCGTTATTGTCTTTGTTATTTTCTTTACTAAGGAGAGCTCTACTTCTGTGGGACTGTACGAAATAATCCGAATCGGTTCATGACCGGGTACAGAGACTCCGTTAACAGTCACCGGTACCTGTCGTGGCAAATCACCAGGTCCCGCACTGGCAGAGGCCCTGAAGAGCATGGAGAGCACCGGTGTTTCGCTGATCAATTTTTCAGGGATAGCTGCAACCACCGTGATAGAATTCGGCTTCACCTGCACCTCCTGCTCAGCATCACGAATGTTAATCGGAATTTTCCTGACCTTTTTTTCAACAAATTTATCCGCCACAGCTAGTTTGGCAACAACGGTGACCTCGCCGATTAACTCCATAAATTCCGGAGAAAGATCAAGATGAACTGGAAGTGTGGTCGAACGATTCAGCCCATTGAGATTAATAACATAGGTTTTCAGGGCCTGTTCCTGCGTTACAAGGCTTTCCGGACCGGAAACAAGAATTGTATCAGGATTCAATAAAACCTCTTTCAAAATGTATCCCTCTGCTACATCGCCCTCAGTCACAGCAGTAACAGGAAGCTGTCGTTCCAACAGGTTGTCAATGGACAGGGTGATACTGGCCGGTTGCATTCTCAAGATAGAGATACCGCTGGGCAGGGGGAAAGAGAGCGTTTCTGTATTCAGAACAATAGTATCTGATGTGGCCTTGGAAAGATCAAGTGACAGTGAAGGGGGACGGTTACGCAACTCCTGAATAATGCCACGAGGACCGCGCAGGGTAACTGAAATTTCTTTCTGATACTGATTATAAATCACCAAGTTCTTCGGAAGATTAAGCACCTCGATCGGAATATTCATACTTACATCTATCTGGTCTGTGCCCACGGCCAGAAACCAAACCAGAATGCCAAGAGCAAGAGAAATCAGCCTCAGCAAGAGATCTTTATAATTTATTTTCCTCTTCCAACGACCTAACTGTTTAACCATCAAGAGCTGACCCTGTTGTATCTGACGATTTCCCCTGCAAGCTCGACTTTTTTTTTGTCCATAAGGACCTGCTGCGACTGTTCACAAAGAGTATTTCTTTCAAAAGAGCCTCTAGTTTGATTTCGTCCCGCATAGGC
>JBATKL010000552.1:0-1873 GCA_049669385.1 Candidatus Electrothrix sp.
TAAGCTCGGCAGCAAGAGCTGCATGGGCTTCTTGGAGTGAATACTCAATCATGGGAGAATCATTCTTCATGGTTTTGCGAAATATGAGCCAGCAGGCTTGTGAATTACGTTTCATCCCCTCCGGGTAAGGTAGGTTTTACTCTGGACATCCGAATCGGAATGATTATGCCTCAGAGACCTAGGGACAGGGTTCCACGGCACAAAAGTTTTGCAACAACAGAGAGAATAGCCTATACTCTACAATAAGATACCAATAATCCGCAAGTCCGCTCCCCACATAACCTTTGCTTTCATCAACGCTATGAAGCCATTTATTCCGATGATTATATTTTTCGCAGGTTGGGGAATGCTATCCGAGGCCTTTGCAGGACAAGGAGGACAAGGAGGACAAAATACAGAACAGGCGATCTTGGCCGGAGGCTGTTTCTGGTGTCTGGAAGCGGATCTCCAGAAGGTGAAAGGTGTGCAGGAGGTTATTTCTGGATATAGTGGCGGAACCGGTACCGATCCGACCTACAACGATTATATACAAAAAGGACATATTGAGGTTGTTCAGGTTACCTTTGATTCCACTGTGCTCCCGTATGCAGATCTTTTGAATATATTTTGGCAAAAAGTTGATCCTGTTGATCCAGGCGGTCAATTCTGTGATCGGGGCCAAGCCTATTCCACAGCGATTTTTTATACCACAGAAACTCAGAGGAAAGCGGCTCAAGCCTCAAGAGCGACCCTGGAACAATCCGGGTTGCTTGATCGGCCTGTTGCCACGAAGATACGACAAAGCAGCATCTTTTATCCGGCTGAAGAGTATCATCAGAAGTACGCGGAAAAAAATCCTCTCCGATATAAATTTTATCGATTTAAATGCGGTCGGGATCAGCGGCTTGAGGAGTTATGGGCTGGGAAAGAGCTGCCCGCACTGTCAGCTGAATCAACTGAAAGCAGACCAGTAGAAAGCATGTCAACGAGTACCTATACGAAGCCGAGCCTGGATGAACTGAAGAAGAGATTAACCCCGCTCCAGTATAAGGTCACCCAGGAAGACGGAACAGAACCGGCCTTTAACAATACCTACTGGGATAATATTCGACCGGGAATCTATGTGGACATCATTTCCGGTGAACCTCTGTTCAGTTCGCTGGACAAATTTAAGTCCGGGACCGGCTGGCCGAGTTTTACCAAGCCCCTTGCAGCGGAGAATATTATTGAGCATGAGGATAAAAGCTGGTTTTCCGTACGCACTGAGGTGCGGAGCAAGCATGCTGACTCGCATCTAGGCCATGTCTTTGATGACGGACCAGCGCCCACAGGACTGCGCTATTGCATGAACTCTGCTGCGCTGCGCTTTATTCCGGCAGAGGATCTGGAAAAAGAAGGCTATGGTCTCTATACCAAGCTCTTTTCTGCAATTAAGCCCTGATTCCAGACTCTTAGTGCTCAATATTCCACTCTCTCATCCATCAGATCTACAGCATGCCCCGCGTTTCCGTTGTTATCCCCTGCTATAATCAGGGTGCCTTTATTGATGAAACCATAAATTCCGTTCTTGCCCAGACCTGGCAGGATTTTGAAATCATCGTTGTCAACGATGGTTCGACTGATCCCTTTACGGTCAAGCATCTTCAGCAGCTGAATTTCCCCAAGACACGGGTTCTGCACACAGATAATCAGGGCCTGTCGTCAGCCAGAAATAACGGTATCAGAGAGGCGCAAGGCGAGTACATCCTCCCCTTGGATGCAGATGATCGTATCGGCCCGACCTATCTGGAGCAGGCTGTCCAACTGCTGGATGCGGATCCAGACGTAGGTATTGTTTATTGCAAAGCCCGTTTTTTCGGGGATCGAAACAGTGAGTGGCAGCTGCCCGAGTACA
>JBATKL010000553.1:0-5063 GCA_049669385.1 Candidatus Electrothrix sp.
CCATCTACCGCTGCACCAATTACAGCAATATTGCCATCTACAGACACTCTGTGACCAAAGCTGTCGAGCCAACCTCCATCCCCCGCCACCAACTTCTGCACCGTGCTCGGATCAATCGCCGCCCATCCCGCTACCGCAGAAAGAAAAAACACCGCAACCAAGGCGGCAAGGCCGATGAACCGCTTCTGTACTTTTGCCATGATATTTGCCATTAAGTTATTAGACTGCATTGAAGAAGTACGTTTTCTTTGCTCTTCTGCCGACACCCGGTCAATAAAATCAAAAAAGTGAATCTGTCGGGCAGGCACAATGCAATAATTGGAACTGTCAGCGACTCAGGAAGGCGGAACAAACCGCAGAAACTTGAAACCAAGACATACAGAAACATCAAACAATCCTGATTCCGGTTTTCAGGATGTGCCGGATAAAAGGATTTCCGGACTTGAACTCTTCCGGGCTGTAAGGAATCGGTTCAAGAAGCGCACAGATTTTTAATTCCTGCCAGAGGCTTCCCTGTCTTTACCAGAAGATTCCAGCGAAGCCTCAATCTCGGCAAGATCATCCGTAACCCTTATGATTTTCTTGATCATATTCAAATGCTCAATATCCCTGATCCGCCGAATCGCTGGCAGCAACCGCAACCCTTTTACGCCGAATTTAACTGACAGCCCCATTTCTATTGCTTCAAGCGTACCTTCCAGCATACCCTGCTGTCGTCCTTCGACCATGCCTTTCTGTCGTCCTTCGGCCATACCCTGCTGTAGTCCTTCGCTCATGCCCTTCTGTCGTCCTTCCGAAACTCCACGCTTAAATCCGATTCTCTCCACACTCGTCACATACGGCATCTCTTGTTCCTCCTCGTATTCTCTGATCTCCCGCCAGAACTCCTCTTCCATGTATTCCGGCAGGGCCATCATCCAGTCGATAAAGTGAAAAAGCCGGATCACGTCCTCTTTTTTATAACCGTGTTCGTACAGCTTTCTCACCAGATACAGTTTCCATTTTTTTCTTCCGTCAGCATCATGACGTGTTTCCCGTGTTTTCAGATGGGCCGTCACGGCCAAGGCGAAGGGGTTGGCGTTTTCTTCCGCAACATCGGACCGGTCCGCGTAATCAAGAAGCTTCACGCTCGGAAACCGGATACCGACCCTGCATCCCCAGAGTTCATAGCCGAAACGGTCGGGCCGCCAGCCTTTCCGTTCATCAGCCAGCACGGCTAGGCTAACCACTGGCCTGCGGAATCGGTCGAAAATTCGGTAATTGTACACGAACATGCGTTCCTCGAAGCTTCTTTCTTCCTGTGCCTGCACTTCTACATGGACCAGAACCCACGCCTCATCGCCGTTGTTCCGCCATAACTGGACAAGCTTGTCCGCATACCTCCTGCCGAACTCGGCATCACGGGTCACCTGCTGAAATTCCTTGTCGAGAAAGACATAACCCCTTTCCCAGTCCGTTTCTTTTGCGATCTCCGGGAAAAAGAAGGTAATGAATTCCTGAAAATAGGATTCCAGAATTTCCTTCCACGGGCTGTCGTAATCGTCGGGTATTCTATCCATTGAAATCGTATCGTTTAAGTGCGGCCTGATTCATGTTGCAAAAAAAATGTCAGATAATCCTGATTCCGGTTTTCAGGATGTGCCGGATAAAGGGATTTCCGGACTTGAACTCTTCCGGGCTGTAAGTTATGGAAATATTCCTTTGCACATTCCGGCCTGCATTTTTTGTAGAATTCATTTTTATACGTTTAACAGAGTGCTATATTTTTTTCCTTACTTCAATGACAATTGATGAAACAGCACCTTACCTGAATTTGAGTTGAAAAAGAAGAGGGTTTAGAGGAAATTCCCGAAAAAAGACCCAGTCAGGCGGGCCGATGATCGGACAGCGTTCGACCCGATTGTATTTCAAGCAATAAGCCGGACAGTTGCCTTCCTGTTCGGAAGCGGGTAAACTGCATCCGAATTTCGAGAATCAGGCAGGCCGGACAGCGCGTGACCGGACTCGGATATACGGACAACATCTTCTTCAAAGCATTATCATGACGCTACCTCAAACAACATATAAAGCGAAATACACCTATGCGGATTACCTTTCCTGGGACGATCAGGAACGGTGGGAACTGATCAATGGGGAGGCATGGGGTATGTCACCGGCTCCTTCACGATCCCATCAGAGAGTGCTTGTCAGGCTTCTTCATGTTTTATACGGGCATCTGAAAAACAGCGGATGCGAGGTCTACCCTGCACCCTTTGATGTCCGCCTGCCTGAAGAGGAGCGTGCGGAGGATCATGCCGTCACCACGGTTGTGCAGCCGGATATCTCCGTGATCTGCGACCGGAAAAAACTTGATGAGCGCGGCTGTGTCGGTGCGCCCGACCTTGTTGTCGAAATCCTTTCGCCCTCCACGGCGGCCAAGGATCTGAAGGTCAAGAGGGCCCTCTACGAACAACACGGGGTCCAGGAATACTGGCTGTTTCATCCCGCCGACCAAACAGTCATGGCCTACCGGCCTGATAAAGACGGGCGATACATCAGGGCGGAGATTTTTGATCGGGAGGACGTGCTCGGCTCGCCCCTGTTTGACGGGCTGGAGATACAGCTGAGCGAGATTTTTCAGGAGGACTGAACAAGGATGATGATCAACGGGTTAACATTAAAGAATTTTCGGGGGTTTCAAGAAGTCGTACTCCCTTTACATCGCCAATTCAACTTAATAATCGGCGATAACGGAAGTGGTAAAACAGCCCTGTTGGAAGCTCTTACTGTAGCAATGGGATCTCTATTTTTAGGAATAAGAAGCACGGATTCCAGGCATATACTGGAAAAAGATGTGCATATTAAGACCTTCAAGGATTCTGAAGAATTCGGCTGGCCGGTTTGCGTGCTTGCTTCTGGAGTTGTCAACGGGGAAGAAATTTCATGGAAAAGAGAACTGACAAGTTTTAAAAGTAAAACCTTAACAAGGGGTGCCTCTGAAATTAAAAAAATAGGTTCTGAATACGATACTCGTATTCGGAATGGCGAGCACGTAAACCTGCCTGTTTTAGCCTATTACGCTACAGGAAGATTATTTGATGAAGCCAGGAGTACAAAAGAAAAAGAAAGTAAAAATCCAGAAATCGCTTCTCGTCTTCGCGGCTATAATCAATGCTTACAGGCCAAAATGACCTTTAAGAAATTTATTAAGTGGTACCGAGGAAAAGAGCTGGCAAAGATTCAAAAAGGTACGACGGATAGTAAGTACACCGCAGTGAAACGAGCTGTAATTAAGAACATTCCTGATTGTACTGATATTTATTATGAATTCGATCCTGACAAACCTCAAGGGTTAAAAGTCGTTTTTGGAAACGGCAAAATACTTCCCTTTACGTACCTCAGTGACGGTACCAGAAACTTTTTTGCGCTAATTGCCGATATCGCCTTTAAGTGCGTTACGCTGAATCCTCATATGAAAGAAAAGGCCTTGGAGGAAACGACAGGTGTCATTTTAATAGATGAATTAGATCTGCATTTACATCCAGAGTGGCAGAGGAAAATTATTTTCGGCCTGAAAAATACATTCCCCAAAGTGCAATTTATCACCTCTACTCATTCGCCTTTTTTAATCCAGGAAACTGAGGCTGACCAGCTCATTAAATTAAAAAATAATAAAGTTGCATCCATCGGTAGGGCCAATAATTTAAGTATTGAAGATATTGCTGAAGAGTTCCAGGATGTTGAAAATCCTCAATGGAGCAAGGCCCGTCAGTATATGTTTGAAGTCGCAAAAAAATATTATAAGGCGGTGCAGGAAGGTACTGATACTCCTGAAATGAAAGCCGAGTTTGATAGGGCAATGAAACCGTTTTCTCAAGATACAGCCTTGTATGCCGTCATTGAACAAGAAAAAATTAAAGCGGAGTACAAGAAAAATCAGAAGAGATCATGAGACCTGTAGATAAAGGAGAGCCGCCGGGAGAGTACATCGACTATGGTCGGGCACGTCATGACTTGGCTGAAAAGATCGGGTATTATTGTTCGTACTGTGAAATGCAAGTGTGTCATTGTATTGAAGTTGAGCATGTCTTGTCGAGAAATCAAGGGGGTGCTTTGCTTCAATGGTCAAATTTTCTGCTATCCTGTAAATATTGCAATACCATAAAGAGCGACCGTAATGTTAATTTAACCGATTACTTATGGCCTGATCTCGACAACACGGATTTAGCGTTTGCATATGCGGAAGAAAGGGCAGTTGAACCGAATCCGAATCAGTCGCAGGATGTTCAGCTGTTAGCTCGCAAGACTATTGCGTTAACCGGGCTGAATCGATTTCCTGGAGGTGTCAATGAACCAACTGAGGCTGACACGCGTTGGCGTTCAAGAAAAGAAGCATGGGACGTAGCCCGAAAGAGCTATAACGATTGGCTGGAGGCACCTGTCATACAAATGGCACGTTCTATTGCCAGAACGTCACTGAACGGTCATTATTCAATCTGGATAGAGGTTTTTAAAAACGAATCTATGGTATTGGATGAAATTGATAATATTTATCGGGGAATAGGCTTGTTTAAAGAATATAGCAACGGGAAAAGAGTCATACGGGAAGGCGGAAGAATTTAAATACACGCATCATCAAAATTCGGCATCGGCTCTATGCAGCAGTATCGATAACATAGTATGAAAAAAATAGGATTAGGCATACAGGAATTAGCTGATTTTAAAAAGTATAATTTCATCTATGTGGATAAAACAGAGCTTATATATAAGCTCATAGATGACGGCAAATATTATTTCCTGTCCCGTCCCCGCCGCTTCGGCAAGTCATTGCTCGTTGATACCATTAAAGAACTTTTTTCCGGCAACAAAGCACTGTTTGAGGGATGCTGGATTTATGATACATGGGATTGGGCGCAGAAATATCCCGTTATTAAACTCAGTTTCGCAGAGATCAGCTACAGAGAACACGGCCTGGAAAAGGCCTTGGAGCTGGCTTTGGCCAAGTTGGCTGCGCACCATGATATTCATTTGGAAACAGAAAGTTATGGAGAGCAATTCCTGGAGGTCATCCAAAAAATTGGTAA
>JBATKL010000554.1:0-1542 GCA_049669385.1 Candidatus Electrothrix sp.
TTCAGATGAGCAGGTGGAAGGATGGAAGAAAGTAACCGCTGCGGTTCATGCGAAGGGAGGAAAAATATTTCTGTTTATAACGGATTCTGTTGATACTCGGATTTCCCGTTCATAGACGCAGATACGAGCAAATTATTTAGCCACATGTCATCGTATCGTTTTCCGTTCAGACGTTCCGCCGGGCAGATTTGTCCGTTGTATTTTTTGATAATCGCCGGAGATGAAGGGCAAAAATTCCAAAGGAGGGCCAAGGCTCTGACACGCCGGTTTCCAGCTTCAAGAGTTCCGTGAAAATACATCCCGTCAAAGCAGGCACGATCTATGAATTTCATCAGCCGATCAACCATATTGCTAGTACGGTGTGCATTTTTATGATCATAGCTTTTTATAAAAAGCTTCCGTTTTGAACATAAGTCCATGATGTGTTCCTTCATCGGAGAATCAGGAACCTGCTCTACGGCCCATTCTTTCAAACGCCTGAGCCGCTGTGCAAACGACGCCTTGTTTTCGGCCTTATAAGCATCCCATACTTTTTCGGATGCCTGAGCGAACGATTCTCTCAGAACCTTGGTCGCTCGGCTGCGTATCTTAATAAATGCATGAAGAAAACATAGGATGACCGCAGTATTTGGAAAAAGGTTTTTCCAAACGTTCTGGGTAGGAAACCATCCGTCCGTATTTACCGATTCTGGAGCATAATCAGGGTTGAGCGACCGAGCCTCATCGGCAAAAACTCCGTAAGCTTTTCTCAGGCTGAATTCAGAGGCTGATTCCGTGAGTTCCGCACCGAGAATGCATTCTTTCGCAACGGTCATGGCGATATACTGCTTTTTTCCACGGCGCGAAGTATGTTTCTCGTCCGCCAAAAGATCCTGAGGAAGAGTGGTGGGCGATTTCACGGTTGTTCCGACAATACTGAAGCGTCCGAGAGCCTGCTCTTGTCTGTACCAAAACATATTGTTACGTCCGAATGCATAGGTCAAGCCCCAATACGGAACATTGAAACGGCGCAAAAAAAGAGCTTTTTCAACATCTTTGGTCAATGCCGTCATGTACGGCATAACAAATGCCGGTACGATTGTGAAAGTAATTTTTCCTGTAGTAAGCCTGATCCTTCTGTGTCGATACCCTTGTTTTACCGAAGGTTCGGTGAATCCGTTCAGGACATAGCCACAGGCAAAGTCAGCCGGGAATAACTCAGTATGATCCCTGTATTGTTGGTCTATTTCTTTTCTGGCAAAGAAACGGTCAGTTGTAAAAAGGATGTATTCTTCCTGTGCCAGTGGTAACCTTATAATTCTGTCGCCTCTGGGGCGTTTATTTTTTGTTTTCAAGAGCTGCCGATCAGTGCATGTTAACGGGATTGCTTCTCCTTTAATTTTACACGATCGGTAAGCTTTTTGCATATTTTGCTGAAATCAACAGAATCCGTTATAAACAGAATTTTATAATGCAGAAAAAGCAGTAAAGGGGGCCACCGGATTAATATGGTTTGATAAGGCAGGAGGAATGAAAAAAGAATATGCTGTCGGAGTATGGCAA
>JBATKL010000555.1:0-7295 GCA_049669385.1 Candidatus Electrothrix sp.
CTCCTAAAAAGCAGTAATCAACATAACATCTACAATAAACATGGAAACCCTCTTTCTTCTCTACAGCTTTATTTTCGGTGCCATGATCGGCTCGTTCCTCAATGTCGTCATCTTCAGACTGCCTGACGAGACCCAATCGGTGGTCTTTCCAGCCTCGCACTGCCCCAAATGCGGAACAAACCTGCACTGGTATGAGAATATACCCATCTTCAGTTATCTTGCCCTACGAGGAAAATGCAGAACCTGCAAGGTTCCGATCTCGTTGCAGTACCCGGTTGTAGAACTCTGCATGGCCCTCCTCTCCCTAGCCCTGTACAATAAATTCGGTTTTTCCCTTATCCTGCCCTTTTATTTCCTCTTTCTTGCAGCCTTGCTGGTCATCATTTTTATTGATATTCACCTACAAATTATTCCAGACAACATCAGCCTACCCGGTATTCTGATCGGCTTTGCCAGCTCCTTCTTCAACCCCTTGGTCAGCTGGCAAGAGTCAGGCCTGGGCATTCTCCTGGGCGGTGGAATTCTTTATGCGGTCGCCAAGGGCTATTCTCTTCTTACAGGACGCGAGGGTATGGGCGGTGGAGACATCAAACTCCTAGCCATGATCGGGGCTTTTCTCGGCTATCAATGCCTGCTCTACGTTATCTTTTTCAGTTCGCTGACGGGTTCGGTTGTCGGCATCGCAGCCATGTTCCAGCAAAAAAAGGGTGGACAGACCCGCATTCCCTTTGGTCCTTTTTTATCCTTAGCAGCTCTGTCCTGGCTTTTTTTTCAGGAGGATATTTTCGCTGTCTGGTCCTGGTACCTTACGGTGTCAGGATAATCTAGGATTGATGAAAAATTGCGCTCCACAAACAAAAATATTTTCCCCAAAGCACCATCGCCCTAAGGCCCTGAAGAAGAGGGTTTCAAGGAAACCAAAAATCAGTAACCTAAAAATAGAGTTTTTTAAAGATCAATGCAGCCTCGAAGAGGATGGAGGAGTTTTCCCGCTGGTCAACTTTGCTGAAAAAAATGGCTCAATATCCATATATCATTTTAAAAAAACAATATAAACACAAAACACCTCAAAAACATCCTATTAAGCCCTGTTCTGACCTCTATCGCCGGTAAACCGTACTCATTCGCATAATTCATCTCCCCTCCCTCTCTATTGAAGTTTGTGTGAAAATCAAGCCTCATCATTTTTGACCGAGAAACTCCTTTTCAGTTAAAAAACGGTTACGATATAAAAATTCAATACAATAAGGTAGCCTTAACTTCAATAACGAAACATTCTTCGTCGAACACTCACTCCATTCAAACACAACCTTTATGCTCTGGGATACCGTCAAAAACTCTTTATCCAGCTCACTTTCTGAAAGTGAATATAGCCTGTGGATCAGACCTCTATCCTGTGTACAGGAGAATGACAAGACCTTGCAGATCGTCTGCCCGGATCGTTTTTTCTGTGCTTGGGTTAAAGAACGCTACTTAGGGATTATTGAATCAAATCTCAGTAAAATCATAGACTCCCCTCCTGCGGTATCGTTGACCGTGTCAACTCGTCAACCTGCTCCTCAGCAGGAAAAAAACGGTTCCGGCCAGTTGCGTCTTCCAGGAATGGACACGTTTACGTCCACGGTCAGATCGCTGCATCCGTCCTACACCTTTGGGCAATTCATGGTCGGGGAGTCTAATATGCTGGCTCGTTCAGCCTGCAATGCCATTGCCGCAGCAGACTATACCTTTGGCAATAATCTGTTCATGACCGCAGGCACAGGGCTCGGAAAAAGCCATCTCACCCAGGCAGTGGTTCATCAGGTTATGCATAATGCTCCTGGAACCCGCATGCATTATCTCACTGCTCAGCAATTTTCCGCTGAAATGGTCAAAAGCATCCGCAGTAACAGCATGCAACAGTTTTCCAATCGCTTTGTTCATGGCTGTGACCTGCTCTTGGTTGAAGATGTCCATACCTTAGCTGGCAAAACAAAAACCCAGGAAGAACTCAATAATGTTCTTGATTATCTGATAAAATCTGGAAAAAGGGTCATTATGACTTCGGCGGTTCCTGCACGGGACATCAAAGGACTCGATGATGATTTTCTCTCCCGGATGACCTCCGGCCTGAACACCGATATTGAGGCTCCTGAATACAAAACCAGGGTTTCGATTATTCGCCATAAAGCCGCGCACAGCAACTTAAATCTGGCAGAAGAACATGTCCATTACCTGGCAGAACAACTCCAAGGTGATATTCGCCGCATTGAAAGTGCTCTTATGGGGATCAAGGCGAAAGCAAGCGTCTACAATGCCCCCCCTGATATGGACATCGTCCGCAGTGTGCTGGAAGGATTTGGTCAATTACAGCAGCAGCAACAACTCAACGGCAAGCTGATTCGTGATATCATTTCTAGTCAGTACAGAATTTCTGTTGAAGATCTGACCTCCCGTTCGCGCAAAAAGATTGTCTCCTTTCCTCGCCAGATAGCCATGTATCTGACCAGAAAGTATACTGAAGAATCTCTAGCCCACATCGGTAATCTCTACAATCGCGATCACTCCACAGTGATGTATGCTGTTAAAGTTATCAATCGCGATATCGCGCAAAAAAATACGGTTCGCCAGCAGGTGGAAATCCTCAAAGATAAGCTGCAAAAATAAGATCCTTTTGGATTCGGGCTTGTAGGGGCAGACCTGCGTGTCTGCCCGGTATAACAGGGCGAACATAGAGGTTCACCCCTGCCTGACGACCTTTCCGGGTCCCTCCGCCATTCCCTCTTCCCCCCTTGTTTCCTTATCGATTATCTGTTATCCTCCTTCGCAAGGATGAAATGATCAAGCATCCTGTCCGGCAATTCTGTCGAATCTTACCGAGGGCCTTCAGCTTACTGTTCTGCCATGCAAAAAACATCACAAGACCAGCCACCAGATCGGCCACAAGACCTGCATAAGGAACCACTACACGCCCAAGAGGATACCGTTCAATCACGCTATTTTACAGTAGTCTTCCTGATCTCTGTTCTCCTGCTTGGCTTGGTCCTCTCACCCTTTTGGCAACTTCTCATCCTGGCCTTTCTGCTGGCAGGTATTTTTCGCCCGGTCTATAACTGGCTGAACAAATGGGTATCCCCCTGGATGGCGTCCACCCTGACCTGCGTCCTTGTCGCTCTTATCGTTTTCATCCCCCTCACCTTCTGTATCGGTGCCCTGTCCTCAGAAGCCCTGAATGTCTATCAACTGGGCCGGGACAGCAACATGCTGCTCAAGCTCCAACAGGTTATTCAGAACAGCAAATGGATCACCCAGAGCCAAGAAGCCCTCCAGGGCTTTGGTATTAATTTCCAGCCAGCCGACATTACCGAGATTTTCTCAGAACTCAGCAAAGATGCCGGAATGTTTATTTACAGCAAGGCCTCTGTCTGGGCAGCGAATATCATGAGCTTTGTGCTCCAGTTTTGCTTTCTGATCCTGATGATCTATTTTTTGCTTATCGAGATGGATCACCTGATCCGCTTCATCAGTCGGCTCTCACCGTTGCCTAAAGCACAGAACAATCTGCTCTTGAAAAAATTTCTGGATATTTCTGGAGTCATACTGGTTGGAAACGGAATCAGCGGGGTTTTTCAGGGGGTTATGGGAGGGATTTTCTTTGCAGTCCTGGGTATTAAGTCACCGGTCCTCTGGACAGGAGTTATGGGAATACTGGCCTTTCTCCCCATCTTCGGTATCGGCCTCGTGCTCCTTCCCGCTTCCGCTCTTCTCCTGCTCAACGGCTCGCCGGGTCAGGCTGCTGCGACCTTTATTTTTTATGCAGTACTGTCCTTCAGTGTTGAGTATCTGCTCAAGCCGAAATTTGTTGGAAAGCAGGTCAAAATGCACACCCTGCTGGTGTTTCTGGCCATTCTCGGTGGGATGTCTGTCTTCGGGGTCCTTGGGATTATTTACGGTCCCCTGATTGTCACAGCCTTTCAGACCCTGTCAGATATTTACCTGAAGGAGCATCGACCTGCCCTACAAGATGTTCAGGAGACCCAGGAGGCATCTTCTGCCACTGCCGAAGTTTCCGGCGAGCAGTGAGTAGACGGTAAGGATAAGGTAAAGGAAAGAGCAAGGGGCACGGCACGCCGTGCCCCTACCTGTATTTTTTACAACTCAAGAATATCATCAAAGATATCAGCATTTTCCCTGATCTTTTCACCGCTCCCTATGGTGACCCGAAAACGATTCTCTCTGAGTTTTTCCCAAAGCGGCGCATAGGCCCGCATGTTTTCCACCTCGGCGTCGATGACCTTGGCAATACGCTCCTGCTTATACTCCGGCGTAATCCCGCAAAGATACTCATTACGAGCTGTAAGCCCCTGTGCAGCCGGTGATTGAAGCGGATTCAGCGAACCATAGGTGCCGATAATCAGCTGATCCAGTTTTTCCCGACTGAGCTCAAGCTCACCGACAGCCGTTGCAATGGCATCATAGGCATCATAGGTCTTGTCCACCTGAGGATCCCGATAACTGACCAAGGCAACAGTACCGGTCAACTGATGCAGCTGAACAAAGCAGCCATAGGCCCCGCCTAACTGCCGTACGGTATTCCAGAGGTAGTCACGGGACAACCAGGTCTTGAGCACATCGAAATCACCGCTATATTGTGCAGGTTCCGTGAATAAATTACAGCCCTGAACATTATAGACAACATCAGCAGAAGTTGTGAATCCCTGGTTGGCAGGCAATTTGGGAAAAGCGTCTTCGGCAATCGGCGGTCGGGTTCCTGGCAGAGAAGTGCGTAGAGAAGCTGCGCACGCCTTTATCTTCTCGATATCCTCCTGAGAACCGGTAACAGCAATTTTCAAATGCTCCGGCTGAAATACCTGGGTACGCAAGATCTCAAGGCGAGCAATAAACGCCTCTTCATGCGCCTCATAGTCTGCGACCAGTTCTTTCAGTTTCAAATATGAGGTCACCCCGTGGACATACTCGTTGATCATCCCAGACCGACTCAAATGGGCAAAAACCCTGGAAGCTGCAAGACTATAGCCCTCACTCTGGACATTATGTTCTGTCCAGGTAAATTCCCGGAAGACAATTTCCCGGATGCGCTGCCGATTACTGAGATCAAGATCAGCAAAAACCTCTCTGACCAGTTCGATGGCCTCTGGCAGATAGCCGGACAGGGCCTTGACCTGGAACCAAAGCAGCGATTGCAGGGTTTCTGGAGCGTTCATCTGCTGATAATTAGCAAAAGAATAACTGAAACTGCCGGTGCAGATATTGATATCCTTGGCAAAACGCATATAGTCACGGGAGCCTGTACCGATCTCCGTGGCAATGGTGGCAAAGAGGTCAAGCCAAGGCAGCAGGTCCGCAGAAATTGTCGAGCAATCCAGTCCGATTTGCACATAGGCGATAGCATTGGTAGGCAGTTCATTGGCAATGCAGGTCACAGTATCACAATCCGTCACCTCGGCCTGCAAAGAATCAGGCTTCCGTTCCAGATCCTGGCGAGCAAGACGGGGCAGTAAAGCAAGAGTCTCTTCTGTATTCGGGGTCTGCTGCAACTGCATCAACTCCTGGGTATTGGCGATCAGGGCTGCTGCCTTTGCTTGATCAAGAGTTTGCTCATAGGCTGCCAGCCGCTGCTGCTCCTTCTCCGCTGTCCGGGCGGCCTTTTCTGGATCAGGAGCCAGGGTGACCACAACAAAGGCCGGGTTTTCCAAGAGCTCGTTGCGAATAAGCTCCTCAAAATAATTTTCCTCCAAGGCCTTTTCCCGAATTGAGGCAAACAGCTCCTCAACAGCCAGGGACTCAAAGGGATCAGAGCCATGTTTCAGGGAAGGCAGCGCCTTACCGATAAGGTCCAACCCTCGCTGGGCCTTGGTCAGCTCTTCCCGGAAAGCAAATTCATACTTATTCAGCTCAGAAAGGACCAGATCACGATCAAGGCCCTGCTCTACAATCTCGCTCAGGGTGCGGCGATAAAGCTCAAGAAAACTGTCCCGTTTATCTGCCTCGGATCCGGCCATATAGGTCATCATAAAGGTCTTATAACAGGAATCCGCCAGAAAGAGCCCGCCGAAATCCCGACATAAGCCAGCTTCGACAATAGCCTTTTTCAAAGGAGAGGCATCGGAGTTATAGAGAATATTGGCGATGATCTGAAAGGCGGTGTTTTGCTGACGATCAAGCACCGTGCCCACAGCGGTTCCCACTGCCAGATAGGTCTTGCCGCTCAGCTCACTGCCCGGCTGAACCGCATAGCTGTCCTCGATAAAAACCGGCTCGCTGATGTCGTTGCCCCGAACAATTTCCGCCTTGGTGCCTGGACCATCATAGTCTGCAAGAAAATTATCCTGTACCGCAGCAAGCTCCTGCTCCAGATCTGCATCGCCGTAAAAAAACAGGATTCCGTTGGAGGGATGATAATGTTTTTTATGAAACTCGACAAACTGCTCATAACTGAGGTCGGGTATGGCGGACGGATCACCGCCGGACTCATGGGCATAGGTGGAGCCGGGCATCAGGCCGCCAAAGATATGATGAAAGATAGAACGGATAGGGTCGGAAAAGGCCCCTTTCATCTCATTGAGCACCACGCCCTGGAGTTGCAGCGGGGCGTCTGCCGATTCCTTATGATAATGCCAGCCCTCCTGCTCAAAGGTGCTGCGCGGGAGCAGAGGATTGAGGACAACATCGCAATAGACATCCATGATATTAAAATATTCCGTCGTATTGCGACTGGCAAAAGGATACCAGGTGGTGTCGGAACCGGTCATGGCGTTGAGAAAGGTGGTCAGCCCGCCCTTGTTAATTTCCCCGAACACATCATGGATAGGATATTTTTTTGATCCCATCAGCACAGAATGCTCCAGGATATGGGCAACACCAGTGGAATCCTCTGGAACAGTCTGAAAGGTGAAGCAGAAGGTCTTGTTCGGATCGGCGTTTTTTATAGCCAAAGCTGGGGTGCCGAGCACCTCGTGCTCAAAGAGATATACTTCAGAATTGATATCAGCAACATGCTCTTTTCTTCGCAGGATGAATCCATGATAGGTGGAACCGGGAGTAAAATCTGTCATATGAGATTATTCTTTCGGGTTAAATTTGACGGGTACCGGCTGAGACCGGAAAAAAGCAACAGATTCATTTTCCTAAAATTTCTTATGAGAATCAAGCAGAATAGTGACTGGACCGGAATTAACCAGACTGACTTCCATCATGGCCTGGAATTCTCCGGTGGCGGTGGTGATGCCGGAGTCGGCAACAGCCTGGATAAACTCTTCATACAGCTGCCGCGCCTTGTCCGGCGGTGCAGCCTC
>JBATKL010000556.1:0-17992 GCA_049669385.1 Candidatus Electrothrix sp.
AAAGCCGGGAAAGAACAAAAAATCTATCATCTCAAAGTCCAAGACGCTTGGTTGAACGATTTTTGGCTCCACCTGGAAATATGCAGTTCAGCAACCTTAAAGGATCTGGACAGCTATCTGCGTTCGATCTGGTTGGAATGCTGCGGCCACCTCAGCCAATTTTCAACGAGAGGGCACCTCGGTGAAGAGATCGCCATGGACTCGAAAGTCAGCGCTGTTTTTCAGCCAGGGCTCGAACTCACCCATATCTATGATTTCGGAGACTCCTCGGAAACGCTAATCAAGGTCGTCAACGAAAGAGAAGGCACCCCCCTGAATGAGCATCCCATCTACCTGATGGCCCGTAACGAGCTGCCGGAAGTGGAAACCTGCGCATGCGGCAAACCTGGGGCATGGTTATGCATGGACTGCTCAGACGGAGAGGAAGATGTCGCCCTTTTATGCGAGAAGCATGCAAAAGACGAACAGCATCAAGACCATAGCCTCATGCCCATCATCAACTCCCCAAGAACGGGAAGATGTGGCTATGCCGGACCTGCGGAGCCTCCGTATTAATTAATGACTGATCCACAACAGATCACCAGGATTGGCACCCTTGAGGATATCATCCGCTCCCGCCGTTCGTGCCGCAGCTTTTCCGGCCAGGTGCCAGATGAGGTACTACAAAAGATCGTCGAGTCTGCGGTGTACGCCCCCTTTGCAGCCGGAGCCGGAATCCCCCTCAAAGAGGGGCGGTGTATCTTCATCTTCCGCCAAGGGACAGAACCGATGGATCAGGCTCGACAGATCATCGAGGCACAACTCCGCAGCGGGGCATCCAAGATCGGTATGGCTGTTCGACTCTTCCCCTTCCTGCGTAAGAAAATGCAATTTTTTGCCGACCGGATCAGCACCACAGCAGAGAAAGGAATCCCCGGTCTCACTGAGGGATCGTTTTATATCGTGGCAGCGGAGAAAAAAGGTTTCCCTCCTCTTGCGGAACAGTCCCTGGCCCATGTCATGGAGAATATGTGGCTGACCGCAACAGCGTACGACGTTGGATTCCAAATGCTCTCTGTCACCAACGGCCTAGCAAAAAATGCGCAGTTTATGCAGCTCCTCGGCCTCCCTCCCAAGGAATGGGCACTCAATGGCTGCATGATCGGGATGCCGAAGCATCTACCTCAAGGAACAGGGACACGTAAACGAGAGACAGAGCATTTTATCCGCTGGGTGGAATAGGATTTCAACGAAAAACCAGTAAAACGTGCAGCACAACCTCAGGAAAAGCATGAGAAAGATACTACGCATCGGAACACGAGCCAGCCTGCTGGCCGTGACCCAGTCCACCTGGGTAAAAAATCAGATTGAACAGCAGTACCCTGGCACCACTGTCGAGCTGGTGAAAATCCTTACTAAAGGCGATAAAATCCTGGATGTTCCTCTGGCTAAGGTCGGCGGCAAGGGCCTGTTTGTCAAGGAAATCGAGGATGCCTTGCTGGACGAGCGAGTGGATCTGGCTGTGCATTCCATGAAGGACGTACCTGCCGAGGTGCCCGAGGGTTTGCAAGTCGCTATTGTACCAGAGCGGGAAATCCCTCAAGATGCCTTTGTTTCTGGGAAATACGAAACAGTGGACGCATTGCCCCAAGGAGCTGTCATCGGCACCTCCAGTCTCCGTCGAAAATCGCAGTTAGCCTGCCTACGCCCTGACCTGGAGATCAAAGATCTGCGCGGCAACCTGGACACCCGCCTCCGAAAATTGGATGAAGGCGAGTACGATGCCATCATTCTGGCAGGGGCTGGCCTGAATCGCCTGGGCATGCAGAAGCGCATTACCTCCCTGTTCACCTCTGAACAGATGCTACCAGCCATCGGGCAAGGCTCACTGGGGATCGAGTTGCGAATTACAGACAGCGAGTTGCTGGAGGGGATGCAGTTTCTCCATGACCAGAAAACCGCTACCGCCGTTGCTGCGGAACGGGCCTTTCTCCTGCGCCTGGAAGGGGGCTGTCAGGTACCTATCGGCGGTTTTGCCACTCTTGATAATGACACCATCACCCTCACCGGCCTGATCGCCTCCTTGGACGGAAAGACCATCCTGAGAGAACAACTCAGCGGCCCGGCGACGGAAGCGGAAAAGATCGGCGTAAGCCTTGCCGAAACCCTGCTGGCGGCTGGTGGCAAGGCCATTCTCGACGAAGTTTACACGAACGAGATCAGCTAATTCTCGGCTGCATGACAAAAAAAGCTTGCTGAAAACAATGAAGATTGAAACGATCCGTCTGAAAAATTTCAAGACCTTTGAGGATGTCGAGCTTGTGGACATCCCGTCTTTCTGCATTGTTGTGGGCGCAAACGGCACCGGTAAAACAACCCTGTTTGATATTTTTGGATTTCTCAAGGACTGTCTTACTTATAATGTGTCCAGTGCGCTGCTCAGTCGGGGCGGTTTTAAAGAAGTTGTCAGTCGGGGCAAGATTGATCAGACAATCTCTTTTGAATTGCAGTTCCGTCTTAATATTAACGACACGGAACGTCTCGTCACTTATTTTCTTGAAATAGGCCAAGAGCATAACAAACCGATTGTTCAGCGTGAGATACTTCGTTATAAACGTGGAGCCAATGGCTCTCCGTATCACTTTCTTGATTTCCAACGGGGTCAAGGAACTGCTGTAACTAATGAAGAAGATTTTATCAAAACCGAAGAAGAACTGGATCGGGAACAACAGCAGCTAGACAGCTCAGATATACTTGCTATCAAAGGCTTAGGCCAATTCCAGCGTTTCAAGGCCGCCAATGCCTTCCGGCAGATGCTGGAAAACTGGCATGTGTCTGACTTTCATGTTAATCTCGCACGAGGCAGCAAGGATGCAGCCGGATACGCCGAGCATCTCTCCGTATCCGGTGATAATCTGCAACTGGTGGCTAACCATCTTTATGAAAACCATAGGGAAAAATTCAACAGTATCATCGATAAAATGAAAAAAAGGGTGCCGGGTATCGGTGCAATCAGCCCGGTTTCCACCGACGACGGTCGCCTGCTCCTCAAATTTCAAGACGGTTCCTTCAAAGATCCTTTTATTGATAAGTACGTTTCTGATGGCACTATCAAAATGTTTGCCTATCTGCTGTTGTTGCATGATCCGAGCCCGCATCCACTGCTCTGTGTTGAAGAACCGGAAAACCAACTTTATCCTCACCTGCTCTTAGAACTGGCTGAAGAATTTCGTTCCTATGCTCAGCGGGGTGGTCAAGTCTTTGTCTCCACTCATTCGCCTGATTTTCTCAATGCCGCGAATCTTGATGAAGTATTCTGGTTGGTCAAAGAAAACGGCTATACCAAGGTCTGGCGGGCTGAAGATGATGAACAGATAACAGCCTATATGAACGACGGAGATAAAATGGGCTATCTGTGGAAACAAGGCTTCTTTGAGGGCGCGGATCCCAGATGACGACCTTGGTATTTTTTCTCGAAGAACCCTCAGCGCAAGAAATGCTGACTGGCATCCTGCCTCAAATTCTGCCGGAACATATCGTCCCTCGTTTCATTGTATTTGAGGGAAAACAGGACCTGGAAAAACAGCTGGTCCGCAAGTTGCGGTTATGGAAGCAGCCTGATTCCCGATTTATTGTCTTGCGTGATCAGGATGCAGGGGATTGTCGGCAGATTAAGCAAAATCTGGTAAAAAAATGCCAGGAGGCCGAGCGACCGGATGCGATTGTACGAATCGCCTGTCATGAACTGGAGAGTTTTTATCTTGGCGACCTACAGGCAGTAGAAAAAGCGCTGAAAATGAGCGGACTGGCGAAACGACAGAATCAGCGAAAATTTCGTCAGCCGGATAACCTACCGAATCCGGCCCGTGAACTGACAATGCTCACCAAGAAGAACTACCAGAAGATTGCCGGTTCGCGGGCAATCGGTAAATATTTGAATCCTGAAGATAATAAATCAAACAGCTTCAATGTCTTGATTAAAGCTGTAAGAGACATTGTTTCCAGTAATACAGCGCAACCAAGTTGACGACGTTCGGCACCTCGCCACAGCTTCAATATAAAAAAACAGTAACTCATGAGCGAAAAAAACATAAAAGGCAAAGTCTACCTCGTCGGTGCCGGTCCCGGTGATCCGGGTCTGCTCACCCTGCGGGGAAAATATCTCCTTCAACGAGCAGAAGTCGTGTTCTACGACTATCTGGTGAATAAAAAATTACTCAAGCATGTACCCGACACCGCCGAGCTGATTTATGTTGGCAAAAAAGGTGGAGGTCTCCATGCCTACACCCAGGAAGGGATCAACCAGATGCTGGCGGAGTATGGTACTTCCGGCAAACGGGTCGTCCGACTCAAGGGCGGCGATCCTTTTATCTTTGGGCGCGGAGCTGAAGAGATTCAGGAGCTCGTCAAAGAAGGGGTTGATTTTGAGGTGGTTCCCGGCGTAACCTCGGCTACAGCTGCTGCAACCTATGCTGGCATTCCCATCACCCATCGGGGCTATACTACTTCAGTGGCCTTCGTTACCGGTCACGAGGCTACTGGCAAACAGGAGTCCACGGTGGCCTGGGATAAGCTGGCCACCGGTGCGGGCACCATTGTTGTCTATATGGGGATTAAAAATCTGCCTATTATCACCTCCAAGCTTATGGAGCACGGGCGAGCCCCTGAAACCCCGGTAGCAGTGGTCCGCTGGGCCTCAACCCCAAATCAGCGTTCTGTGGTCGGCACGCTCGCCACAATCACCGATGTGGTTCGTGAGGCGAACATTACTCCTCCGGCCTTGGTTATCGTTGGCGAGGTGGTAAATCTCCGTGATACCGTTGATTGGTTTGAGAAACGCCCCCTCTTCGGCAAACGTATGGTCGTCACCCGAACCAGAGAACAAGCCAGTGAGTTGGTTTCCCTGCTGGAAGAAAACGGAGCTGATTGCCTCGAATACTCCACCATTCATATTGAACCAGTGGATGACTACAGCCTGCTGGATCATGCTGTTCAGAACATGAGCAGATATGACTGGGTCCTCTTTACCAGCCTAAACGCCATCACCTATTTTTTCAAACGCTTGGAGGCGACAGGTCAAGACAGCCGCATCCTGGCCGGTTGCTGCATAGGTGCTGTGGGCCGGGCAACAGCAGATGAATTGCTTAAACACGGTATTCGGGCTGACCTGATACCAGAAAAATTTACAGGGGCCGGGCTGGCAGAATCCCTACTTGCAGGTGATATGGCAGGAAAACGTATCCTTTTACCAAGAGCAGAAAAGGCCTTGGAAACCCTGCCGGAGATGCTGGAAGACGCAGGTGCAACTGTTAGCGTGGCCCCGGTATATCGCAACGTGCCTCCGCAGGGCCGAAAGGATGAGCTGCGGGAAGAACTGGTCGATGGAAATATCGAATTGGTAACTTTTACCAGTTCCTCAACCGTGACCAATTTTCTCACCATGATTGATGCTGCAAATGAAAAGGAATTGCAGCAACTCCTGGATGGGGTCAAAATTGCTGCCATAGGTCCTGTCACAGCAGAAACGGTACGAAAAAATGGATTAACCGTCGATATACAACCGGACAACTATACCATTCCAGACATGGTGTCTGCCATAATGGACCATTACCGCCCCGACGCGACCTGATCCTCTCTGCGCCATATCCATCTGGATAACGGCAAAAAAACAACCTACCGGACATGACTGTCCGGTAGGTCTCGAAAAAAAACAGAGCGCCTCTGGGCTGCCATACCTGTCATGCTCCGCTCGCCACGAGAGATTAAGCAATAAGCAATTATTATTTCTTTACCTTGATTGCCCCCGACGCATTTTATCCCCCCTACCCTACGGTTGTTTTTCTCCACTCGCCCATACAAATCAGTTTTATTTTTTTTACAACTACCACGTTGTACAGTTTTTTGTATTGGCATTTTGCTTTGCAAGCATTATAGTAAAGTATAGTCGGATGAAAATAATTACATTCTAGAGAAGAAAAATGGTCATCAAAAAAATTCCATATCTGTGCATTGCACTGACAGCATTATTGATCGGCAGCGAGTCTGCCCGTGCTGAAGATGCCAAGCAGAATATCAGCAGCACCTATGACGAGAGTGCGGTGAGCAGTCTTTTATTGGCTGCCGGGATGTATGGCGGCCTTAATAATGAGAGTTCACCCGGAGTAAGCCTGTCCCTTGGCCAGTCAAAAGATCTCATCAAGGGGTTATTGACCGAGCAGGGAAAGTTTGACGGTCAGGATATAACGCTCTCTTATGAAGGCTCCGCAGGTCGTCTCGGTTTTTCTGCAGGGTACATCTATACCACGAATGACAAAGATCAGGACAGAGGTTCTGTTCTGCTTGGGCTGGATAATTACAGCAAAAATACGTTGAATAATATACAAGAAAGGCCTTGGTACGTAACTCTTGATCTTTCACGGTCATTTCAGCTTAACACTGATTTAGCCGTCGGCGTCGGCTCAAAAGCCGTACTGCTCACCAATAAACTTGATGAAGAAAACAGCACCAACAAGGCTGCTTCTATGTCACTGTACCTTCCGGTCTCCTACAAAGGATTCTTGACAGTTACTCCAGAGTTCCAATGGTCACGCGCCCTCCTTGCCGACAGCGAACAGGGCACACGAAATGACATTGAGAACTTTTTTGATCCAGAAGACGGACAAAATGCCTTCTATGGAGGTATGTCCATCAGTTTCTCTTATTAACCACCGAGAAACAATTCCTTTACCCTCCATCTCCTGCTGCGACTACCGTATATCGTATCGTCGCGGCAGGAGATACCCTCACCTCGCTCCCCACAACAAAAACCGCAGCTGAATCCCAGAGAAGAGCCCTACTTGTCGACAAGAATTATCTCTTGCATTATAATCAAAGAATGTTATATCGCTCAAAGGGGTCGCCTGAATGTTTTGCCTCTTCAGCACCGCTCCCTGCGAATAACCCTGCTGAACATCAGACTTTTTATTCTGATACGTTCAGTGACGTCCTTGCGAAAGATCCATTCCTGTGGGTACGACTTGAAGTACCGCCCAACCTCTTCAATATCAAAATATTAACCAGCTATGAATTCATATTACTGTCATCACTTTGCTGTCAGGCTGCGGATTATGCCCTCTCTCCTCCTTCGTTTGTACATGCTTCTTACAATCGTTTTTTTCACGATATCAGCCACTGCAAGTACCGCAGAAACAATTATCATCCCTCCTTTTGAAGTTCAAACGGGAGCACCGCACCCACATCTTCAAACGGGACTTGCCAATATCTTGGCGAGCCGCATCACCAAAAGAACCGGCCATATCGTCGCACCGCATAGCACTGAAACGGACCGACTGACAGATCTGCTTCGCCAACAAGATAACGTTGCCGTACAAAAAATAATACAGGACATGGGTGATACCTCTCTTTTGGCTGGTACCCTCAAAGAAAAAGAACAAGGATATGAAATCAAAATACAGGTCTTTGGTCGTCGCCCAACAGCGCAGATTTCTTTATCGAAAACATTCAATCAACTTGATCGCGCATTATCCGCCCTAGACGAGCTTTCTCTTGATATTGCAGAAAGAATATTTTCCGTACCCCGCCCTAAAAAAGCTGAGGTTGCCGCTGAGACGGGCAGACTTGAAGGATTCCACACCGCTCATCCGGAACGACTTTTTAAAGAAAAAGAGTATGGCGTTGAAGTCACAACAGGTCCGGAAATAAAAAATACCGACTTCGGTATACAGGGTATACAGGGGATGCAGGGTATTCAGTCTTCAAGGAAGGATATATTGCCGTCCTCAACAGCCCTTGCCATGGCTGCGGGCGACCTAAACAATGATGGACAAGAAGAATTCGTTATTCTGGAAAAAGCAAGCGTAGCTCTCTATCATAGAGGTCCCAATGCTTCTTTTCAGCGCATTGCTTTTCAGCCTATCGCCCGCCACCTTGGCCTTCATACCATACATCTCGCTGATTTTGATAACAACGGATTACAGGAGATCTACATAGGGGCCAGTAATGGAATCGATCCCGCATCCCAGATCTTGGAATGGGATGGTAGGACATTCCATGTTCTTTATCAAAACGCTCCGTATTATCTCCGTCCCGGTGTCGATACTGAGGGTCGCCCTCTTCTTCTTGGTCAGGAAAATGCTCTTCAGGAAACTGGAAACAACGTTTTTTACAGCTTAAAAAGAGAAACGGACGGCTCATTAAGAAAAATAAAAAGACTTACTTTTCCTCCAGGATTCAATATCTATGATTTTATCACTGTGGATCTAAACCTGGACGGGGCCTTAGAGTTTGTCGGGATTACTCGCGGCAATAAGCTAACAGTGATCGACAACAGCGGAAGGACATTATGGAAAAGCGAAAAAAACTATGGGGCAAGTAGGGAAATTCTTGGCACTCTAACAAGTACGATAGACGGTGATCGCAATGCATCTAATAACCCAGAGCCCATCTACCTGCATAGTCGAATCATTGCTCAGGATCTGAACGGAGACGGAACACCGGAAATTATTCTCGGGCGTAACCGCCTGGCAAATATTACTTTTTTAAAACGCCTAAGATCTTTTGAAGGCTCTTCGATCAACGCGTTGAGCTGGAGTGACGGCACAATGAAAACAATCTGGGAAACACCAAAACTTTCCGGCTATACTGTTGACTTCCAACTACTTCAAGAGACAAACCAACCTGACAAATTCCGCCTTGTCTCTATAGAGCAGGAACATACGAGTAACCTGACGTCATTCTGGAGCTCAAAAGATTCTCTTGTCCACTCCTATACCTTTGGGGGACAAGACAAAGAGAGTCCCGGTACTCTGTAGTGAAGAGCCCCCCTTCGCCGGACTGTAGGGCGCAGAGACCTGAGTGCCTACCCGGAATAACAGGGCGACCGCCGGTACGCCCTTACGGCATAAAAGGACTAAGAAAAAGAGAAAAAGGAATCAATGTCAAAAGCCTGTGAGTAGGAGATTAACGTCCAATAATTGTTGTATCTTTACCGTACCTGGAACGTAATCCATTATCAACAGGACTATACCCGCGTTGCAGAACATGCCTCCTTTCCGGGGGCATTGCTCTCCATACCCAAGGTGCCATCGACTCAGGATAAGACCATAGTCCTTTTTTCGCCGCCTTTGCTTGCGCTTGCGAGGAGATCCAGTCAGAGCAAAAAGACTCATAGCAATACTCTCTCTGCACCCAGGCATGACCACCCTTAACCAGCAATTCATTAACGTTTTTTTCTCCAACAGAAACAACTGCCAGACACCGGCTATTTTCCCTGTCGTCATCGTAAATCTGCAGGCTGATCCTCTTCCTGTTAAGCAATTTCGTAACAGCTTGAACGGCTTGAACACCGTGGGGCTGTGTTCGTTCAGGGCTGTCAATTCCGTAGAGACTCACGGTAAACGGCGAGTTATCTAAAAGAACGCGTATTGTATCGCCATCTTCGACATCAACCATTGTCGCGGCCTGAAATGCCTTGGGTTCCGGTACCGTGTACACAATACTGTTCTTTTCTCCACCTGCTGAACCTGAACTCAAACCAGAACTGCTCTTGCCTGCGCCTGACGTTTTCTTTTTCCCTACGCTTGATGAACGACTGCTTTTAGAGCTGCTGCTCTTTAACGAGGCTGAATCCGCCTTACTTTTTGATGCAGAGTAATCCTTCAGGGTTTTCCGCAACACGCTCTTGCTCTTCGGATTTACTCCAATAGAATGAGCATGTTGGGCCGTAAATAGCCACAGAAAAACAAAAACACTGCTCAGAATTTTATAGCGTACCATATT
Source organism: Candidatus Electrothrix sp. (assembly GCA_049669385.1). Classification (GTDB taxonomy): domain Bacteria; phylum Desulfobacterota; class Desulfobulbia; order Desulfobulbales; family Desulfobulbaceae; genus Electrothrix. The sequence goes on from JBATKL010000556.1 coordinate 9,757, forward strand.
GAACCAAAGGTATTTTTTACAAAAGAACTTCTCGTTTGTCTCTTACGTGCCGTGCTCACCATGTCCTCTCTCCAAAGAAAAGCACGGCAGAACAAGCAAGTCAAGTCTTCAAGGAGATTATCTGAGAATTCCCCCTGCTCTAAAGACCTTCCCCTGCCTTTATTCCAGGTTTTCTGATTTCCTGTAATGGCTCGGAAAAATAATAGCCTTGGAGAAAATCCACTCCCAGCGAGGTGGCCAACTCGGCAGTTCCCTTGTCATAGACAAATTCCGCAACGGTTTCGATCCCAAGTTTTTTCGCTACCGCGACGATGGTTTCTACGATCGTCTGAGAGATCTCATCTGAAGTCAACTTTTTTAAAATCGACCCGTCAATTTTCAAATAATCCACCTGGAGCTTCAAGAGACGCTCATAATTAGAATGCCCACTTCCGAAATCATCAATAGCTATCTTGCACCCCATTTCCTTCATCTCTTTAATAAATTGGGCAACCTCATCGTAATTCTCAAAACCTTCTGTTTCAACAATCTCGAGAATAGCCCTTTTTCCTATCGAAGATTGCCCCAACTTTTTCTTCAGATGCTTGACCACGGCCAGATCGAGAATATCCTGGGTAGATAAATTCACGGAGAATTCCATGGTGGAATGTGCAAAGGCAGCGCAGGCTCTGTCAATGACAGCTATTGTTATCTTAGTATATATTCTCGCTTTTTTGGCCGCCTCAAGAAATTGGCAAGGAGGAATGATCGTTCCGTCTTCATCAATAATCCGAACCAAGCATTCATACTTATCAATCTCCCCTGTTGCTGCACGGATAATTGGTTGAAAAAAAGTGACAACCCGTCCTTCGCGGAGGGCATTTTTAATATCAACAGCGATAGAGTGATTTTTCTCCAGCTCCAGCATGATGTTGCTGCTCTCTTTATTAACAACATACTCCTGACGATTCTTCTTTGCCTGCTTTAAGGCGATATCAGCCTCAAGAAGACCATTTTTTTCTACATTCCAAGCAATACCACAGGTCACATGGACAGCTATCTCGCTATCATTTACATAAAAAGGGCGTTGGGTAAGGCAGTCCGTGAGCTGCTCCACGGTCGCCTCAACTTCAGGCAAGGGCCATTTTTCCTTCACCAGCAAGGCTGTCTGATCACCTGGCAGTTTATAGAGCTTATATGGCTTTCCGTCACATTCCTGCTGGAGACGACGAACAAACTCAACAAGGATACTATCCCCGGTTTCGATCCCGAAATAATCATTAATATCGGCGAATGCATGGATGTCAAAAAGGATAACTGTCTTCGGTTCCTGCCCATCGAGATCCGTCAGCATTTGATAACGATTGGGCAGCCCGGTCAGCTTATCTGTTGTCAGCAGAGCCTGCATCTCCTGTCGATTTTCAACAAGTTCAGTTACATCTGCTCTGGCCGAAATATACTCAACAATTTCTCCGGTATTATCCAAAATTGGACAAACAGTTGTCTGAGCCCAACAATGGCTTCCGTCTTTTTTGCGATTTTTCAGGAGCCCCTGCCAAATCTTCTTCGCCTGGATATTTTTCCACAAATCGAGAAAAACATAATCATCCATATCAGAATGCTGCAGGAACGAATGTGGCCTTCCAATCAGCTCACTCGGGTCATAGCCGAATATTTGTCCCATCTTGTCATTAACATAAGTAATATTCCCTTCGAGATCCCCTTTTGAGACGATAAGACTTGCATCAAGGACTTTCGAATATTCGCGCAGCAGATTGACCTGTTCCTGAAGTTCACTCGTCTGATTCAGCAGGGTTTTTTCCAGCTCTTGTGTGTATTGAGCATCCTGCATCTTCAACTTGCGGATCAAAAAGAAAATAACCGTCAGGAAAAGAATACTTCCCGCAAACGTGACAAGAGTCGTCTTCATAAAAAAGAGACTAATTAACTCATTTCTGATATTCGCCTTTTTCATCTTTATACTGATGACCCCGCGCAGCTCTCCTTCCTTATAACCAAGCGCTGTCGAGTACTTCTGCGCAACGTCAGGCAGTACCTCTTCCCCTGAGCCATGACATTGCAAACACATCTTTTTTATGTAAAAGGGTGAAGCATAAAAATAAAACTGATCTTTCCCGGAGGACACTTTTTCAAAGTATTCCTGTTCAGCGGCATTATTTCTAAAGAACTGTATGGCTTTCTGCTCGACATTGTCGGCCTTATTATCCAGATTCCTCGGCCTGTCAGTCACAGCGTTAACAGTAACCCTTCCTCCTGTTACTCCAGTGAACTCTTTTGAAATCTTAGAGAGAGCCATGACCGGCAAAAGATACACATTGCCCTCATCCAATGAAATATGATTTTCAACAAAGGCCTGCTGATAAACAGAACGGTAGGCCTCAATAAAGTTTTTCAAGACCTTGGAATCTTCATAATGGACCTTTGCTTCCAGTAAGGAAAGATTCCTATACTCGTCAACCATCTTCAACGCGATAAAAATACAGAAAAATGTAACGATAAATACAAAGAGACTATTTTCTTTTATCAGCTTTATCATTTCAGTTTGCAGAGCCTATTTTTTTCTTCCTGTATTCTTCCTGTATTTTTCGCCGGGGATCTCATTATTCAAACGAATGACAACTGAACACCTTTTTTCTTGGCAACGACAAGATGACGACGCAACCAGCAAATTACTGAAAGATACTTCAGGAAATTTCAGATGGATACCAAAGAGTAAGCGTGGAATATCCGTTTTTATAGGCTGTGGCGGAGATTTTGCTCCGCGCTGCCTGTGCATCGGTCAGCGCATTAAGGAGCGCATTAATTTCCTGGTACATCTCCTCTTTATATCTTTGTGTATCCCAGTCTGCGGCAATGGTATTCACATCGCCCTTGGTCCATTTTCCAATACTGTTCATCAAAGGCAAGGAGAGTGAGGTGTCTGGAAAATAGACAACCGCCCGTGCTGTACCCTCCAGAATATTTGTCATAACAACTTTTGCATATTCAGCCCGTGGACCTAAGTCTTCTAATTTTTCCGTTACTCGGAGTTCCATTTCTGTAACCCCATCTCTTCCTGAACTGATTGACTCGAATGCCTCGTAACTCCAGATCATTATCATTACCCCATATTTTTTAAAAGCAAAAAATTCTCACTGCTCATTAACAATTCTGCTGATACTCGTATAATCTGTTTTCCCAGTCCCCAGAAGAGGTATTTCCTCAACCCGGCGGACGAGTCGAATATTATGCAGGGGAGAAAGGCCTGCGTCCCGGATAGCCTGATTTGCCTCCGGCCTGTCCGTTTCTAAAACAGTCAATAGAACCAGCTCCGGATGATGCTCATCAGCAGTGGCAGCTACTGCTAAAACCGGCCCTTCCCCAACTGGATAATGAGCCTCTAGGACCTGCTCAATCGCGGGCAGAGAGATCATCTCGCCACCCATTTTAACAAATCGCTTGAGACGCCCTGCAAAGACAAGCACTCCGTCTCGCTCAAACATCAGGTCTCCGGTATCATACCAAGATTTTCCATCAAAGTCGACAAAGGGTGACGGGGCATCTCCAAGATAGCCAGAAAAAACATTAGGTCCTCGCACCAGCAGTCGGCCATTTTCTCCAACAGCAACAAGCTCATTGGTTTCTGGATCTAACAGAACATATTCCATTGAGGCCAATATTCTCCCAATAGTGCCAACTTGCGGGGCATCAGGAGCATTGACCGTGATCACAGGTGAGCATTCAGTCACGCCGTAGCCCTCGCAAAGTACCGCCTGCGGACATTGTTCCTCCAAAGCGAAAAAAACATGATCAGGACATTTCTCAGCCCCGGAAAAAACCAAACGCAGCGAATGAAGCAGGTCCGGCTTGCCAGCTCGCAGGATTCCGTGGAGAAAAGTAGGGGTAGCGATCAAGGTGGTTGCACCGTAGGCCCCTATCATACGGGCAAGTTGGACACCCTCGGTTGGATTGGGCCAATATACGGTGCGCAGACCCGTACAGAGAGGGAGAATAACCGTACCAGCCAAGCCGAGAGAGTGAAAGACCGGCAGAATACCCAGTAGGCGATCGTTGGAGGATAAAGATAATATTTGTGCAAAATCCCGGGCATTAGCTAAAAAATTAGCATGCGTCAGAGGGACTGATTTCGGGCGGGCCTCTGAACCGGAGGTAAAAAGAACAGCTGCGTTTTCAGCAATATTAGCCTGATACAGGGCCCTCCAGGGCAGCCGACTTTTCAGCAGTGCTGTCATTTTCCGCCCTGTACTTATCCGGGCAGCGAGATCTTCCAGATACAACCAGGTGACACCAATCTTATCCAGCTCAGTTCCCCGTTGCTCCAGTTGACCGGTCAGTGCCTTGGCCGTGATCACATGACGCACCCCGACCGTCTGCAAGGAATAGCGCATATTCGCCGTGCCACTGGTCCAGTTGACCATCACCGGCTCTTTACCGCTGAACATCACAACCAGCCAACTGATAACGGCACTGACAGAGGCTGGCATCATGATACCAACCCTTTTTTCAGGAATTTTCTCAATTTCTGGCAACAGGGCGTACACCGCCATAATCAACTGCCGCCAGGTTTTATCACCGCTGATTTGGTCGGATAAAACAACCTGATCTGGATTTTGTCGAGCCTGATACAAAAAGAGGTCAGCAATGGTCTTTCCCTCGGGAAAGTGCAAATCCCGCTCTGCAACCTGTGCAAACCATTTGGAAGAAACAGGCTTTAACTGCACGCCGGATAAAACTGGCATAATCCCGCCCGCAGCAAGAATACAGTCTGAAACTGTTTGCAGCACCTCCAAATTTTCAGCAGCCACGCCAAATTCTTGGTGCATCCAAGCGCCGAATTCAGCCAGGATCAAGCTGTCCATGCCGAGATCTGCGGCCAACTTGTCGCCCTTCCCTATCTTCTCTATTCCGGAAAGCTCGGTTAATCTCGAAAGCACAAGGGTTCGAATACTCTCCGGAATACTGTCCGTATCCTGGTTAACAAATTCCGGTTGGGCCTCGTCGTGATAGATCGGTTGATGCCCCTGCCACCAGTAGGGAGGGATTTCCGTGTTTCTGTCCGGATCGGTATTGTAAAAATCTTCAAGGTATCGGTTTATTGCTTTTTTATCCCCGCCTACCGGAAAATCATCCGGCTCAATAATATCAATATGCACTGGTCTACGTGGCATAAAGAGGAGGCCGTTGGCAAGCACTCTGAGAAGCAATTTCCCCACATCCCCCAGTAAGGAGGGAAGACCACAGGCTCTGCTGAACCGACTTCCCCACAGTCCCCGAATGCGTATAAGAACAATCCTGGCTTCCGGCACCCCATGAACAACAGAGACAGCCCCGCTATTGGCACCGATAACTTCCAAGCAACCTCGCGATATACGTCCGGCTGGATACATAAGCACGTTTTCTCCGCGCTTCAGGCTTGCTACAATTTCCTCGATCCCGGCAAAGACCTGCTCCTTGGCATCCCGACTGCTGACATTCAGATCCGGGATAAAGATAGCGTTTACCATCTCCATGAGATATTTCGCCAAGGGATGGTCAGACTGCTTCTCATCAACCAGAGGCCTTGGAGCAAAGGTATTGTAGAGCAAACTCATGACAATAACTGGATCGATCAAAGCCTGATGATTGGGCAGAAAGAGAACAGGACGGTTATCTTGCGTGCGGCCTTTGAATTCTTTGAGCCCATTCACGGTGATACGATAACGAACACGGAGCATGAGTACAAAGGCCAGACTGGTCAGCTTATTCATGACAACACCTTGACATATTGTTTTATCGAAATACTCTCAATTCTCAATGTATTCAAAAAATTATGAAATGTAGAAAAAGGGCGGGTCTTCCCCGGACAAGGTAAACCGAGTCCCTCATACAGAGGCGATGTCACCCGGCAGGACGGTAGGACAAGTCCAAGAAAAAAATGAAAGGCTTGCAGCTCAGAAAAAAAATGTGGGAAGGACCCCTTTGGTAAAAAAAAGAAATCAGGAGCTGATCGCGCTTCCCTTTCCCCTCTCTACAGTCAAGGCAAGACGATTTGCAACAAATAAACGTAGAATACCAAGCTGGCTCTCAGACAGAACAGAAAAAGATATTCCCAACAAGACATGTTCCAGGTACTCATTATCCATAATCCAAATAAGCTGAATCGGAACATCCCTCAACGCTTCGAGATCTTGAATTCCCGTGATACGGGACAACAGAACAGTATCACCCTGCTCCATTTCCTGGAACTTTTTTCGCTCAATGGAAGCTTGCAGACCTCCTTCACTCATATTCAGGACAGAAGCAGGCATCTGACGAGCAGAATCCTGTTGATGAGGTAACGCAATAATAGCCTGCACTCTATTACGTTCATTAAAAATGATTCGAGTATAACGCCGTTTTTCTTCCTGTATTGTCTTTGCCATCGCCCCGATAAAACCTTCTCAATATCCGCGCCCCAAGGAGTGGAGATCGTTCAATGATTCAACGTGTACACTTCACCGCACCCTTCACTGCACCCATTCGACCAGCCGCTTAAACAATTCCTGCCTATCCTCCGCTATTCCCTGTTGCAACATCTCTTCTAAAATATGCTGATACTTATGCAACGTGAGTTCATTACCAAATTCACCTGCAAGCAGGCGAGCTTCGCGGAACTGCCGCCATTGATCCGTCTCTTTTTCATTCAGCGTTTCAGGCCAATTCCTGGCCCGGTAGCGGAAATACAGAGGGAGCAAACGTTCGTCCTCAAAACCAGGCACCCATTCCGCCAGTTGTTCAGGTGATTTCCGTAACAGAGTGTCACAAATCCTGCGATCATTATTGGAAATAAAACCTGCGTACAAGGCGGTATCGACATCGGGGGTACCGGTATCCGGCACTCGAAGATACAACTCTATGAGACGAGCTTCCAGGGTGGGGTCCGCCAACAGCTGCTGACGGTGTTGCTCGGCCTGTTGCCAATCAATCTGCCATTGCTCCGTCAACTCTGGAGTCAGAGTATTGACCGGAGCTAAGGCCGGGGACTTATTCAGATGCACGCCTTTAAGGGCAATCCGCTCCACACCTTCAGGTAAATCATCATTGCGAGTGTAGAGGTTTTCCTCCATCTCGTCTACTGTCATGTGTAAGAGATTTTTCGGGTCTCGGCGCAGATCATAGACAATAATCTCATTTTTATTGCGCGGATGTTGCAGCAAAGGAACAACCGGAGCTATGCATCCCTGTTCGGTAGGATACATCCCGCTGACATGAAGGACGACGCCATGTTCACTAAGATCCAGAATCCGAGCTGCCTCATGCTTACTGCGTAAATTGAAATAATAGGCGTAGAGACGGGGCTTAAGCTCCTTAATTAAACGCGCCAAGGCAATGGTGGCTCGAACATCAGACAGAGCATCATGGGCACCGTCATGTTCTATCCCATTTGCTGCGGTCAGATCCTCCAGCCTAAAACTCACGCGACCGTCTTTCTTTTGAGGCCAGTTGATATCCTCAGGTCGTAAAGCATAGGCCAGTCGCACCAAATCAATAATATCCCAACGACTATTACCGTTCTTCCATTCACGGGCATACGGGTCGATGAAATTACGATAAAAACCAAAACGCGTTGCTTCATCATCAAAACGAATGGAGTTATAGCCGACACCACAGGTTCCGGGCTCGGAAAAGGCCGTATTGATTCGCCCGAAAAAACCTGCTTCGTTCAAACCTTTTGCTGCTGCTTCCTGCGGAGAAATGCCGGTTAGCATTGCCGCTTCGGGATGAGGGAGGAAATCGTCGGCAGGACGACAGTACAGCATAATCGGCTCACCCACCTCCTTCAGTTCACTATCTGTTCGAAGAGCTGCAAACTGGGCAGGTCTATCCCTACGGGGATTAATTCCCCAGGTCTCATAATCATGCCATAACAACGTCATGTCAGCCACACATTACTCTTTAAAATTACTTGTTAAAAAATTACGCCAAGAGAGCACCAACCACCATCACCAGTCCTCCGAACACGAGCAGTAGAACGTCCAACCACGTATAACGAAAAACAGCCAGCCCACTCAAGGCGAGGACAATAATCAGAACGGCGATACAATCCGTCAACCATATCCAACCATCTGCAACCTTGTACGACTTATGTAAACTATTGAGTAAATGCCACGGCTGCTGATCTCTTTTGTCGATGCGGGTCATAATCCCCTTCATCGAATCAATAACATAGGTTGTACGACCGTGAGAGCCGTAAAGAAACTCAATAATCCCTCCTTTT
>JBATKL010000557.1:0-2496 GCA_049669385.1 Candidatus Electrothrix sp.
GTACACAGGCCTGCCCCTACGTTTTCATGTTGCATTCCTGTTGCAATTCCTGTTGCAATCACACCTGATCTATGGCACTCTTGTTGCAACTTTTATCTCTTACTTGATTCCCTTACCCATCTCCGAACACCGTATGATGATTATCTCTCCATATCTCTGAGGCCGTGCAAACGGTACCCGGCCCAGGTTGGGCTGGCAGAACATATCAGCGGTTCTTTCTCCTTTCTGATTTCTCTCGAACATCTTTTTTTGTTTTTCTGAAAATTTGTTTTCCTGAACATCAGACGAGCAGAAAACCGTCTGATCTCTGTGTTCTTTTTTAAGAATAAAGGGGGGCATCCCTCATTTTTTCAGGTCAACAGATCTGTCAATGTATCAGGAGATAATCATGATTGAAGTAACTGCAACAGCACTTGAAAACGTTAAAAAATATCTGCGTGAGCAAAAAATTGAATCCGCAATTCGTATTGCTATGATGTCCGGAGGATGCTCAGGCCCCAGTCTCGGGCTGGGACTTGATGAGGCCAAGGAGGATGACCTGACCTTTGAGCAGGACGGGGTGAACTTTCTTGTAGAAAAGAGCCTTGTCGAGACCTGCGGCACCATTACCGTGGATTTTATAGAGGACTCCACTAGCGGTTGCGGTTGTTCCGGTGGCGGGTTTAGTATCAAGAGTGAAAAATCTCTGTCAGGTGATGAGAAAAGTGGCTGTGGTTGTTCCTGTACCTCAGGTTCCTGCGGTTAATTTTGCGACGGAGAGGAGAAGATAATGAGTACTTTTGAAGTGAAAGCCTATCCGGAGCTGTGGCAATCTTTGGATATGGATGTGGAACGTTTTGACAAAGCCCGCCAGATGTTGGGTCAGGTCTATGCGCAATCTTTTCTGAGCCAGCAGAATCGACCGGACGGTATGGTCTATTTTGACGAGATGATTGCCGAGCTGCACGGCGGTCGAATTAAAGAGCTGATGGAAGTCAAGGCAGAAGGTCGGCCTGTGGTTGGTACCTTTTGTGTGTATATCCCTGAAGAACTGGTTATTGCTGCGGGCGGTGTCTGTATCGGGCTTTGCGGCGGTTCGCAGGGATCAATACCTGATGCAGAAAAGGTCCTGCCGCGCAATATTTGTCCTATGGTTAAATCAGCCTATGGTTTTAAGGCGGGCCGAATTTGCACATATTATCAGGTGGCAGATTTTCTGTACGGGGAAACCACCTGTGATGCCAAGAAAAAGACCTGGGAACTTCTTGATCGTCTGATTCCCACCCATGTTATGGAGATTCCTCAATGCAAGAATCCTCAGAGCATTGCCCTGTGGCAGGAAGAGGTTAAGGCCTTTAAGGTCAAGATGGAAGAAACCACAGGCAAGGCAATCACCGAAGAAAGCTTAGCTGAAGCCATCACGCTGATGAATAACAAGCGTAAGGCTCTGCAGCGCTTGAATAATCTGCGCCACCACACACCCAGCCCGATTTCCGGCAAGGATGGCCTGCTGATTGAGCAGATTGCCTTTTATGATGATCCGGTTCGTTTTACTGAAAAGGTCAATGCGCTTTGTGATGAACTGGATGAGCGAGTACACAAGCAGGTGAGCGTGCAGGGCCAAAACAGTGCCCGGGTGATGATTGCCGGGGCGCCTATGGCCTTGCCCAACTGGAAGGTCCATAATTTGGTGGAAGGGGCCGGAGCTGTGATTGTTAATGAGGAATCCTGTATCGGTACCCGCTATTTTAAGGATCTGATTGATGAGTCGGTCACAGGTATGGATAACATGCTGGTTGCGTTGACAGATCGTTATAAGGAGATTGATTGCTCGTGTTTTACGCCCAATAATGAACGCATTGATCAGGTGGTGCAAGAATTTCGTAATTCCGGGGCACAGGGTCTCATCCATTATTCGTTGCAGTTTTGCCATACCTATAATATTGAGGAAATTCGAATCCGAGAGGCTTGTGAAAAGGAAGGAGTCCCGTATTTATCTCTGGAATCTGATTATTCAACGGAAGATATGGGCCAGATGCAGACCCGAATCGAGGCCTTTGTAGAACAGCTGACCGACTGAGGGATTCAATAGGATATTTTACCTGTTTTATGCAGATGTTGTAGGGGCACGGCATGCCGCGTCCCTCCTCTAAGGAGAACGTGGAGTATGTACATCGGTGTTGACCTTGGTTCCCGGACCGTGAAAATGGCGGTCTGGGATGGGGAACGCTTGCTGGAGCATCGGATCATTGAGTCCGGCTTTGAACCCCATCGGCAGGCAGAAAAGATGATTGCCGATTTCCGCGCGGACAGGGTGGTGGCCACCGGTTATGGCCGTCATCTTGCAGCAGAGCATTTTGCTGACCAGGTCATCACCGAGATCAAGGCCCATGCCTTGGGTATTCGCCATCACCTGCCCGACTGCACCACCATCGTTGACGTGGGCGGGCAGGATTCCAAGGTCATCACCCTCAATGCCCAGGGCAAGGTGGCTCATTTTCAGATGAACGATAAATG
>JBATKL010000558.1:0-4296 GCA_049669385.1 Candidatus Electrothrix sp.
AATCCTGTAGGGGCATTGCGCAGATGGAGAGGAACAGGCAATGCGCCGGAACAACGTATTTCTTCTTTAATCTTTTTTTCTGTTAAATACAAGGCATTGCTTTTTGGTGCCGTAGCAAGGTACACTGTGGCCTGATATAAGGCCAGTTCTCCTTCTGGAGAACCAAGCATGTCGTAGGCCCTACGGCAGTTGATTGCCACATCCAGGGCTCTTGGATCGCTGACGCCCACATCCTCGCTGGCAAAACGAATCAAGCGCCTGGCGATATAGAGCGGGTCTTCGCCGCTGATGAGCATTCGTCCTAACCAATAGCAGGCCCCGTCTGGATCACTGTCGCGTAAGCTTTTATGCAGGGCTGAAATCAAGTTATAATGTTCCTCTCCGGCTCTGTCATAACGAAGTGTCTGCCCCTGTACTACCTCAAGAATAGTTTCGCGGGTGATAGCCAACGGGGTATCGCTCTCTTGTTGTACGATAAGGATTGCAGCTGTCTCAAGATAGTTAAGGGCTCGTCGACAATCACCGTCAGCAGCTTGGGCGATCATTTCAGCAACCTCTTTTTCCATTTCAAGAGCATAGCCGCCTAATCCGGTGGCTTTGTCCTGCAAGGCCCGTTTGAGAATGCTTATGATATTTTCAACGGCAAGTGGCTGTAAGAGGAGCAGCTGGCAACGTGAGAGCAGGGGGGCAATAACTTCAAAGGAGGGATTTTCCGTTGTTGCACCGATTAAGGTGAGAAGACCGCTTTCGACATGGGGTAATAAGGCATCCTGCTGATTTTTGTTAAAACGATGAATTTCATCGACAAAAAGGATGGTTGGTCTCTCTGCGCCCTCTTTTTTTTCTTTTGTATCCGCAACAATTTTTCTGATCTCTTTTACCCCGGATAACACGGCGGAAAAGAATATAAAATCAGCTTGAATACTATGGGCCAGAATAGAGGCCAAGGTCGTTTTACCGGAGCCAGGCGGCCCCCAGAGAAGTAAGGAGGGAATTTTGCCGTTGCTTATTAATTCATGGAGCAGTCTTCCCCTGCCGACAAGGTGTTCTTGACCAAAAAAATCATCCAGTGAAACCGGTCGCATACGTTCAGCCAGCGGCGTCGAATTATGAGCTTCTATCTTCTTATTTTCATTCATAGATAAATATTATGATCAGGAAATAAAGGGGCGTCAAGATGATAACATGATAACATGTAAAAAACATATTCTGTCGAATATATTTTTATTTAACAGCATGATATTAGTTTGTTGCAAATTTTTTTCAATTTGTACCATCCATCACTTTTAAGACGCACGAGAAACAGATATACTCAGCACTTGAATTAATTGATCTTTTACAACGTCATCAAAACCCATTATATTCTGGATAGTCGATGTCGGCTGACATATCGATGCGCCCTTCTCCGCAGGGTCAAAAATGAATAACTCTTATCATGAAGCGGAAGGAAGCAAGAGCTGTACCACTAAAAAATAATTATGCAGCATTCCGGTACAATAAATACGCGTCGCAATATGCGGGCAGAACTTAGCAACTTTTATAAAAATGGAAAATAAAAAAAGTGTAAAGAAGACGTTACGATCAGTCCAGGGATATGTGGCCTTTATTGCCTTATCGACTCTGTTCTATGAATTAGCCTTGATCAGAATTTTGGATGTCCTTTGGTATCCTCATTTCTCCTACATGGTTATCACCTTGGCCCTGCTCGGATTTGGTATTGCCGGTGTTATGACCTCAATTTTTGCCCATCGCCTTGCCTGGCAACCCAAGGTCGCCATCCCCCTAACCTCCTTATTAGCAATCAGTTATATCGGGGTATTTGTTCTCCTTTCTGTTCTACAGATTGATTTTAATGAATTTTCCTCTGTCGCCTCACTGGGGATAAAAGTCTTTCTTAGTTTTTCCGGTTTACTGGTCCCTTTTTTCCTCAGCGGTTTTATCCTGTCTCTGATTTTCACCGAATATGCAGGCTCCTTTGGCCGTCTCTATGCCTGGGATTTGGCCGGGGCTGCCTTGGGCTGTATCCTGGTTCCCTTGCTGATTCCCAGTTTCGGCGGGCCAGGACTTCTCTTTGCCGTGTCCGGACTGACCTTTGCTGGGGCCGCACTTTTAACCCGCTCAAAAAAAAATCGAGGAGCCTTCCTCTCCCTTGCCGTCGTTGTTACCCTTTTTCCCTTCTTGGCAAAAGAACACGATTATCTTGAGATCCCCTTTCATATGAATAAAAGGGGTATTGTCGAATTGACAGAACAACCACCGCTTCTGACAGTCTGGGATCGCATCGCACGGATTGATTTAATCAAATATACTGACAAGTACACCTGGATCGCCTACGACGGGGGCACCCAGACCAGTTATTATTATGATTTTGATGGTGATTATGAAAAACTCCGGCAGAGCCTTCCTGAAAAAACAACTCGCCATTTTTGGGATCGCTTTGTCTATGTGTCTCATTGGCTGAAAGAAGGCACTGATGCCAAGGTCTTGGTCATCGGGGCTGCTGGTGGACAAGAAACCAAGGCAGCCGTGACCTTTGGTGCCAGTGCCGTGGATGCCGTGGAAATGGTGGGCTCGGTTATCCGGCTCGGTAAAGAAAAATATGCTCTCGAGCCCTATAATAACCCGGTGGTCAACGCGGTGCAGGGAGAGGGGCGAAGTTTTCTCCGCTCCGGTAATAAGACCTATGACATCATCCAGATGATGTCTAATCACACCTCAGCCAGTATTTCCTCGGGCTCTGGAGCAGTCTCTCCCAATTATCTGCAAACCGTGGATGCCTATGAAGAGTATTTCAGCCATCTGAGCGAAAACGGTGTCCTCCATATTAATCACCATGTCTATCCCAAAATGGTGCTGACTGCGGCCCAGGCTTGGAAAAATATGGGCAGGAAAGAGTTTGCCCGTCATATGTTGGTCTATTATTCCAGTGAATGGTATAATTTACCTACACTCCTTATTAAAATGCAGCCTTGGACCCAGCAGGAGTTTGACCGAGTCCATCTCTTGATGGGGAATCGTTTTAAACTGCTCCATAATCCTCTTGATCCCGCTGGCAGCGCCCTTAAACCAGAGTTTTTTTCCGGGAAACTGTCTCTGGAACTGGAAAAGAATATCCCTTACCGGATGCACGTTCCCACAGATAACCAGCCTTATTTTAACCATTTTCGTAAGCGATTCGCCCCGGTTTCGTTCCATGAGCCCTATGTGGACAAATCACTCAAGGTCCTGCTGAATGATTCGATCAAAAATGGGATACCAATGGATGTTATCCATCTTATCGTTACAGCCGGGGCTGCTCTTGCTCTTGCTGTGCTCTGTCTTTTTGCTCCGTTGCTCTTCTCCAAGGTTGGTCGAGCCCCGTGGAAGGGAAAAACCTCTTTTGTGATCTATTTTGCCTGTCTTGGTGCCGGATTTATCAGTATTGAATTGATTTTTATTCAACTCTTCCATAAATTGATCGGGTATCCGCTCTATACCTATGCGGCTGTTGTCTTCGCTTTTTTGATTGCTGCTGGCACAGGCAGTTATCTGACAGATAAATTTTCTTTGGATAAGACCAGGATAATGCGATTTCTCCCCTTTCTCGGTATTCCGCTCTACGGCACCCTGCTCCTGCTGTTGGAAAAACCTCTGCTTGATTTTTTTCTCCAATGGCCGACCTGGATTCGTCTGCTGGGCAGCGTTGCTCTCATCTTTCCACTCGGTGCCTTTCTCGGTATGCCCTTTGCTATCGGTATTGCTGGCTCCCATGCAAAAGGAAAAGGAGCCGTGGGCTGGGCCTGGGCCGTTAACGGGCTTTTTACCGTGCTGGGTAGTGTCCTGAGTGTTTTAGCAGCCACCTATTTTGGTTTTATCCTGACCCTTTCTGGAGCCTTTCTGATTTATATCCTCGCCGGATTCCTCTTGCCGGGCTTTGCTCCCTTTGCAGCACCCGAAAATAACGGTGTATTATCATGAACATGCAGCAGTTTCACGCCCTAGACCAACTGATTGAGGAAGGTGAACGAATCAGCAATCATTTTGATACGGTCTCCGTTGATCTGTTTGACACCCTGCTGATTCGCCGTATCCATGATCCCGACTTGGTAAAGCCTGCTGTGGCCCGATATATCAGTAACAGGATCAACAGCAGAGAAACAGGGCAGGGGGTGGAAAAAACCTGGAGCTGGCAGCAGATACAAAAGCTCCGTGATACCTTTGAAAAAGAGCAACGCCAGGAAACCGGACAGAAATTTGATGATTTCGAGGCCTGTTACCCGGACTATATGAGCCGGGTCATCACCACTGTGTTCGGTG
>JBATKL010000559.1:0-2111 GCA_049669385.1 Candidatus Electrothrix sp.
GCCCGGCGGGAGTACAATTGGTTTATATTACGGATTCAGAATCATCAGCTGCATGAACATCATCTGGAAATTTTCTTCCATATTCAGATTGACGTTACGGACACGACCAGCCCAGCGATCAATGAACTTGGCAGTGCACATCTTTGCACCATTGATGATGTTTTCCTTGTTAACCCAGTGCATGGCGCCATCGGAGTAGCGTGATTCTGTTTCCTTGGCAAGAGCATGAAATGCCGGAGATTTGGCAACTTCAAAGACGATATTTTTCATATCCTCAAGAAGCTCTTTGTACAGCTCCAGATGTGGGCGGGTGGCTACAATCCGCTCATGACCGGTCACCATGAACTCGAAGTCGGTCGTTGTCAATAAAGATGTCGCATTTTTTAGGCAGCTTCATCTGTCTTTACCGCCTGGTTTTGGGATGATTTATTCGGGTTCAGAGTTACCTCCTCTGGTCGGGACCAATTCCTGATATTGCCTGACCATCTTTCGGGATTTCGACTCTTTGCCAACGCATAAAGCTTCGTTCGTTTGAAGAGTAGAACGGCATCTTCGCCACGGTGACGTTGCCCTGCCGTTACGAATTTCAGGGCGCTGTGCCGGTGTTCTTCGTTGTACCACTGTTGGAACCCGGCGACCCACTGACGTGCCTCATCTAAGGTGTCGAAAGGCTTCTCCGGAAAGCATGGGCGGTATTTCAGGGTCTTGAAGAGGGCCTCCGAGTAAGGGTTATCATTACTGACTGAGGGGCGACTGAAGGAAGGCGTTATGCCGAGCCGTTGTAGGGTTCCCAGCATAGTAGCCCCCTTCATAGGAGAACCATTGTCAGAATGTAGAACCAGTGATCTTCCGGCGACCCCTTCGCGCAGGTAGGCTTTACGGGCGATGCTGGCAGCATGATCGGCGGATTCCTCTGCATAGATTTCCCAACCAACGATCTTGCGACTATAAACGTCCATGATCAGGTAAAGATAAAAGTAAAGCCCCTTGACGGTCGTTTTAAGATAGGTGATATCCCAACTCCAGAGCTGATTTGGTGCAGTCGCCGTTACCGGTTCCGGACGCTTGTTTTTAGGGGCTTTGGCCCGGTTGCGATGAGCCAGTTGCTTTTCCTCGCGCAAGACACGATAAAAGCTTGATTCTGAGGCCAGATAGCGACCTTCCTCCGCCAATAGCGGTACGATTTGGCTGGGAGGAAGATTGGCGAATCGTGGGGCATTGGCGATAGCCAGAAGCTCATTCCGTTCACCATCGGTAAGCTTGTTCGCTGGGACTCGGTCCTGGGCTCCAGCTTTGCGTCCATCGACTTTGACTGTGGCTCCCTGGCGCCAGCGCTGCACAGTGCGATGTGAGAGACCAAGGACCTTGCAGGCCTCCGCCAGACGAGCCCCGGAGGTACAGCTCTCATCGATCAGGAGAATTACTTTTTCGCGCTCTAAGAGGTCTATTTTTCGTCCTCGCTTTCCCCCCAGAGCGCTTGAGCCTTTTTTCCAAGCACCAGCAGCGCAGCCGCCTCGGCTAAGGCTTTGTCTTTGCGATTAAGTTCGCTCTGAAGCTGCTTAATCTTCTTGGCCTGCTGTTGTAACTGTGCCCGTTCGACCTTGCTGCCCTCTGGACTTGATGCTTGGATAAATTCTTTTTTCCAGCGGGCAATCTGCTCAGGGTATAGACCCTTGCCTCGGCAGTATTCACTAAGGTCCAGTTCGTTGAGGCTAGCCGTCTCCAGCAAGATGGTGAATCTCTCTTCACGAGGAAAAGATCCGCCTGATTGTCCCGTGTTCAAAGCTCTGCTAGCTCGGCCGCGCGCAATAATCCGCCAGCCGTACAGGGTATCTTTGGGAACCCCGGTTTCGGCAGCCAAAACAGGAACGCTGGCATTTTGCGGTGAGAGCATACGGGCAATAATGCTCTCCTTGAATTCTTTAGAATAGTGGGTCATATAAGTTTACTTTCGGCCCCTCAAGTTTAACTCAAAGACTCTCAAAGAGAGGTGACATCTATCCTGACACAGGGGGAAACCACCGCAATTTGGTTTTGTTTTTCAGTTTAAAACAGACGTATTTTCCGTCCGGTTGATTAAATTGTTATGCGTCAATTGCACCGGATAGTGC
>JBATKL010000560.1:0-7010 GCA_049669385.1 Candidatus Electrothrix sp.
GCATCGTTGGCTGCATCAAAGGGACAGATATCAATTGAATCCTCGATACCATCACCATCGCTATCAACACATATTCCGATGTAATCTCCATGTTTCGCCAAATGAGTGGAGACCGACGCCTCGCCTACTTTTATTGTATGAGGATTTGATGAATTTCCGGGAGGGAAATGACAGATCGTGACCATCATTTTGGCTGACACCAGAGACGGCATAAACATAATTGGCAGGACAAGCGCCATCAGCACCAAGCCTGTACCCATCTTGTTTATATATTTGTTTCTGATAGAATCAAAGGTTCCCAGCATTTTCTTGATAATGATTACATGAGATCTAGTTTGTACCATCATGTCTCCTTTTTTTAGTTTGGTTAAATAAGTAGTTAACAAGGGTCAGATCCCTAATTTATTACTGGATAACTCAAATAAAAGATTCAACCATTCGTAATCTAAAAAGTAAACAATAAACGCAGTCGTAAGGCAAAAATGTACACGGTAGGTATCACAAAGCAAAATTAAAAGGCGCAGCAGCGGGGGCGAATTTCAAACTCATAGGACTTTATTGAGGGCTTTCCCGCAAAAAAAGAAAGAACAGAAAGAAGAAAATGGGCTATTTTCTCTTGAAATTTCCCGCAACATAAGCTAGTTATTCGGACTCCTGCTCAATTGATGGAAAAATATTACGAGGAAAAAATGAATATTCTTATTTCCGGAGCATCCGGTTTAATCGGCACAGAGGTCGCTCGTTCGCTGGCTGAACAAGGGCATAGAGTCCTTGCTCTCAGCCGAAATGCAAAGCACGCTCCGTATTGGGACATTGCGCGAAAAATTGTTCAGCTGGGGGAAGATGACGGGATTGATGTGGTTATCCATCTTGCCGGTGAAAATGTGGCCCAAGGGCGCTGGACAGCGGAGAAAAAGGAGCGGATTCTCCAGAGCAGAGTAGAGGGGACACGTCTTCTTGCGGAGTTTTTTGCATCTGCTGCTTATAAACCTCGCCTCATGATCTCAGCCTCTGCCATAGGGTTCTACGGAGAGCGGGGCAATGAGGAGCTGGATGAAGGCAGTAAGAAGGGGACAGGGTTTCTCGCTGATGTGAGCAAAGCCTGGGAGGAAGCTGCCCAGCCCGCAGCAGAAGCCGGTATTCGGGTGGTGAATATCCGCTTTGGAATAGTGCTCAGCCCAGACGGAGGGGCCTTGGCCAAGATGCTCTTTCCTTTTAGGATGGGGCTCGGCGGGCCTGTTGGTAACGGGACCCAGTACATGAGCTGGGTCAGTCTTCATGATGTGGCTCCGGCCATCCTCCATATTATGGAGCAGGAGGATCTTCACGGACCGGTGAATATCGTTGCTCCCCATCCTGTAACGAACCAGCAATTCACCCAGGAGTTGGGCAAGGTGTTATGCCGCCCGGCCTTTTTTCCTGTCCCGAAATTTTTTCTGTCGCTTTTTTTAGGGGAGATGGCTCAGGAATTGTTGTTTGCCAGTACACGAGTGTATCCTCGTAAACTCCAGCAGTCGGGGTATGTCTTCGCAAGGCCTGATCTTGCGTCGGCCTTGCAAAGTCTGCTGCGCTAATTTCCAGTACTTATTTCCAGCACTCATTTCCAACACCGCGTCCATTATTCGATTTCTACGCCGGGTCCATCGTCAGCAAAAGCTGGGCGTTGCTCCGGGGTGTAGACCAGTCGTCCTTTTTGCTGCAAGAGTTCTTCAAAGCGAATAAGATCTTGGTCTGTCGCCAGCTCTTCCACGTCAAGTTGGGCAAATCGGCATTCGCAGTGGATCAGTTGGCCGCCGCACCAAGGACAGATTTCTACCGGGCAGCCAAACTCATGCTCCTCACCAGTGGTTGCGTGACAGGCAGGGCAGGTGTCGGAATCAACCTGGATGGGTTCATAAATCGGAAAATTTTCGATATTCTTGGCCTGTTCGCAGAATTCTTCGGCAGAGGGAAAATCGAAGAAGCGGAGCAACTCCTTGTCCAAATAGCCTTCCTGCATGCTGCCGTGAAATTCAATGCCTTCGCTGGAAATCAGATACAGGTAGGTATCAAGGGAGGTCACCGCAGCGAGAAGAAAAATTCCAGCCTTTCTCCCGACGAGACGCAACTCTTTAATCCAGTCGTTCTGGGCCTCTGGCAAACAGCGGTAAAATTCATCAAGAATGTCCAGGGCCAGACGATCTTCACGGAAGATGATCAAAAGATCATGAGCCTGTGCTCCTTGGTCGTCAGGAACGGCGTATTGCATCAGGTCTCGGATACGTCTTCGTTTCTCTTGTAGCTCATCCATATTGTTTGTGTTAGCTTATTATGCTTGTCGTGCTGAAATATATTGGTCTGAATTTGAGAGGTTGCTATACACCTTGATTCTTTTAAAGAAGTGATGTAAAAATAATTTCGCGCGGCGTACCTGACAGATGACAAGGTCGAGCAAGGGATCCTTGATTCGGATTGCATGCACGTTTCTTACCTGTTCAATGTGTTCAGTTGAATATTTTTTTGTCGCCGCCCGAATCGCCTCCCCCTCTTTGATTGTTCTGGATGTAACTATTTGGGATTTCGAATTATATTATGTTTCATATCAGTCTGCTTACAGATTTGACAGGATTGTAACCGAACAGGGGGAAACACGCATTATGTTTTCAATCTCCGACCGTGAATTGCATCCGCTGCTGTTGAGGTTGCACGACAAACGGTGCATAACAAGGTAGGTAGTCCCGCAACAAAGTGATGATCCTCGAATCAGAGCTGATTGATTCGTACGCTTTTCTGGGCCTTGACGAAGGATCCTGGGAAATCCATCATCATGTCAATGCAGGACTACCGCAAGGTAAACTACAACATAGAGGTTTTATTATGAGCATTACGAGTAAAGAAAAGCACTGTCTCGACGCCACTCTTACTATTGAAGGGAAATCATACTCTCTGCCCATCGTCTGCGGGACGGAAGACGACAGAGCGATTGATATCAGCACCCTGTTGCAGCAAACCGGACATACGACTCTTGACCCAGGGTATAAAAACACCGCCTCCTGCACCAGTGATATCACCTTTCTGGACGGCAAAGAAGGTATTCTGTCATATCGAGGCTACGCTATCGAGGAACTCGCTGAAAAATGTGTTTTTATCGAGGTTGCTTACCTCTTGATTCACGGTCATCTGCCGAATCCGACAGAGTACGAACATTTTAGGGGGCTGCTCAATCAGTTTTCTTTGATCCATGAAGATATGATTCATTTCTTTGATCATTTTCCCCCGAATTCCCCGCCTATGACCATGCTGTCAGTGATGGTCAACAGTCTGAGCACCTACTATCCGGAAATGAGCGATGATCCGCTTAAAAGGCTTGATTTGACCGCTGCCCGGCTGATTTCCAAAATTCGGACTATTGCCGCCTTTTCTTATAAAAAAAGCATGGGCCATCCTTTGGTCTATCCCAGCCCGGACCGGAGCTACTGCGCCAATTTTCTGAACATGATGTTCGATAAACCTGTGCAGCCCTACATGGTGCATCCTGAAGCAGTGGCCGCTCTGAATAAGCTGCTTATTCTTCATGCTGATCATGAGCAGAACTGTTCAACCTCAACCGTTCGTCTGGTGGGAAGTGCCGGTGTTAATCTGTACGCCTCCATATCCGCTGGTATCAACGCTCTCTGGGGGCCGCTGCACGGCGGTGCCAATGAGGCGGTGGTGACCATGCTGGAAACCATTCATAGCGACGGCGATAATTTTAAAAAGTACATTGACAGGGCTAAGGACAAATCCGATCCTTTTAAACTATCCGGTTTCGGGCATCGGGTCTATAAGACCTTTGATCCTCGTGGTAAAATTATCAAGGAAGCCTGTGATGATCTCTTAGAGGTCCTCAACGTCTCTGATCCGCTGCTTGATATTGCACGGCGACTCGAAGAGATTGCTTTGAATGATCAGTATTTTGTTGAGCGCAATCTTTTCCCGAATGTGGATTTTTACTCCGGCATTATTTATCGGGCATTAGGCATCCCCACTGATATGTTCACGGTTATGTTTGCCTTGGGTCGTCTTCCGGGCTGGATTTCTCAGTGGAAGGAGCAGCAGGAGGATCCGAACGGGAAGATAGGGCGTCCGCGTCAGGTGTATATCGGGGAACCGTCACGCCCCTTTGTTCCTATGTCGAAGCGGTAAGATCGGTATATCTGGTTGATGTATGAGGACCAATAAAAAAAGGCCGGAAAAGAAAAGATCTTTTCCGGCCTTGAATTGTTGTATTGGAGGCGACGAGCGGATTTGAACCGCTGAATAAAGGTTTTGCAGACCTCTGCCTTACCGCTTGGCTACGTCGCCTCATGTGTAACGTGTAACATGTAACGCGAACCTTTATACTCATGCTTGACGATTTTGACAAGAGAAAAGTTTTCTCTTTTTACTTTGTAGGACATTTCATTCTCACTCAGTATCGGCCTGAATGCGTCTTTTTATCCGAAAGAACGAGAAGGTCGGGGCTGGATTATCATTAGAAGAAAAAATGGGAACCACACTTGAAGTATTGCTTCTGGATCAGGCAGAGCAGCTTGATGAAATCCAGGAAAAATTAGGACATACCTTTGAAAAAAAAGAATCGTTGCTTTTAGCCATGATTCACAGCTCTTTTGCTTTTGAGCGCCTGGGGAATAGTCATCAGCATAATGAAACCTTGGAATTTCTAGGGGATGCAGTGCTGGATCTGACCATAGGGCATATGCTCTTTACCCGCTTTCCGAAAAAGCGCGAAGGGCAACTGACCAGAATACGGTCCGCCCTTGTCAATGAGGCTGGCCTAGCAACGGTTGCTCGTTATCTTGATCTGGGACAATATCTTCTCCTCGGTCGGGGAGAGGACAGTTCCGGGGGCCGGGAAAAACCCTCTATTCTTTCCTGTGCCTATGAGGCCTTGGTCGGCGCGATGTTTATGGATGCCGGTTATGAGGCTGTTTTGCAGCATGTGCAACAGACCTTTGCCCCCATGATTAAGCAGCAGGGTGAACAACTTATTCATGCTGATGCCAAGAGTCGGTTGCAGGAGCATCTTCAGGAATTACATAATGAGGGACCGGAGTATATCCTTGATCAGGAAGAGGGCCCGGCGCATGCCCGAGTTTTTTTCGTGTCGGCTCGGTTTCGGGAGCAGGTTCTCGGTACCGGTAATGCGGGCAGCAAAAAAGAGGCGGAACAGCAGGCTGCTCGTGCTGCTTTGGCATTGCTGATGGAAGAGGAAGCTCAGAAAGAATAAAAAACACCCCCTCCCCCCAGAAAGGAGAGAGGATGAGAGGATGTTTTTTATGGCGAAATAAATCATTACCACCTATCGGAGCCTACTGTTATGAATTTTTTCGTGATGTTCTACTGTACCATCTCACTGTTGCTGTGGTGTGGGAATACCTGTGCCGGTAATAATATTGAATTCCTCGATAAAGAACTGATTCAGGACTTGAACCACGGTATTTATGAGGTGGTTACTCCGAAATTGGAAGACGAAAAAATAACCTATGCCAGAAAATTGCCCTTTGAAAAATTGGACTATGTTGAGAGAACAGAGAAGTATCACAGCATAGGAACGGCATTTTTTATTAATAAAAAAGAGTTGATGACTGCTGAGCATGTCTTTGGTCTTGTCTCTTTTTCCCTGCATAAGGACTATTTTATCCGCGATATGGCGGGAACGATTTATCCGGTCAATAAGGTTCATAAATGCTCTAATCGTCGTGACATGATGGTCTTTGATCTGAAAAAATATCCGGAGAAAATAACCACGCTTACCTTTAACCGGAAAGTTGAGATCGGTGATACGGTTTTTTCTGCGGGTAATGCCTTAGGCGAGGGGATATCTTATCGGGCTGGTCAGGTGGCGTCCTTCACGCCGGAGCGGGCCTATGGTGATTGGGATAATATTCGTTTTTCTTCTCCGGCTTCTCCGGGAAACAGCGGCGGTCCCCTGCTCAATACCGAAGGCGAGGTGGTTGGCCTTATTGTTCGGAAAAATCAGAGTGAAAATTATAATATTGCCGTCCCGATCAGCGAGGCGGACAAGTTAGGGGATCAGGCGGAATTTCATGACCGCAATGTCACTGTCGTTATAGAAGGTACTTCGGAATCGCTCATCAGAGACTGGACATATCATTGCCCTCTGCCTGCAAGCCTGGAAGAAGTTAAGCATAAGACGCAGGGTTCTCTGGGGGCTTTTTATCAGGGGCTGAGAAAGGAACTGCTTGAAAAAGTGAAGGAAAAAGATTTTCCCCGTGGAGAACGATTTCGTTTTTCCTTAAGAGATCAGCCGGTCATACATGGGTTTTCATCTATCATGCCGGATATCAATTTTCGGAAATGGACCGCGCGACCCCAGCGTCTGGAAAAAGAGCCCTTGGCAGCAGAGCAGAGTGTCTATCATGGCCAGTCGGAAAATTTCGACATGCAGGCCATTATTGAAAAACCGGAGCATATTGATCTGAAAACTTTTTTGGATTCTCCGAAAATGATTTTAGATACTTTATTGGCTGCGGCTCCTTATTTTCGTTATATCGGATCAGATAAGGTTGCAGTAACCAGCTTGGGTGAGCCGGAGAGCAAGAAGATTTGGCAGGATAATTTGGGCCGTACATGGCATTCTGCTCTTTGGTATATTCCGTATTCGGATTATTTCCTCTTTACGCATTGTCTTCCTTATCCGAACGGAGCAATTTGCAATATTGAGGATGAGTCGACAGAGATCCTCGGGTTAGAGCATTTCGCTGGCGTCCAAGAGGGCTCTGACGAATTAGTTGTCGGCTATGAGGGGAGCCTTGACGATTGGGAGGAGTACCTTACCCTTGGAGAAAAGTATCTACCAACCTTTTTTCAGCAGGTTGAAATCAGCCATAAGGATAATAGAACCAGGATTCGCCTGAAAGATTTCCAGCTCGATTTTAAGAATTCTGCAATCACCGGTGACTCAAGTCTGCGCCTGCATCTTGGCTACGCCAATGATCAGCTTCTTGCTGAGGAGCTGGTGATGCTTG
>JBATKL010000561.1:0-2041 GCA_049669385.1 Candidatus Electrothrix sp.
CAATAAGCTGGGTGGTCTGAGAACCGAAATCAAGAATAATTATTTTATTGTTCTGCATGGAAACGTTATTTTTCTCATGTACGTTTTTTGGGAGGGGGTAAGGGCACGGCACGCCGTGCCCCTACGTGACCTGTCGTTTTAGGAGGTTTTTTCGTTTACGGTTAAAGAGTTACGACTACAAACCCTCTGTCCGGTAGTTCGGAGCTTCGCGGGTGATGATAACATCATGAACATGGGACTCCCGCAGACCGGCCGGAGAGATCCGGACAAACTTCGCCTTGGCATGCAGCTCGCCAATGGTGGCGGCACCGCTATACCCCATACCGGAGCGCAACCCGCCCAAGAGTTGATAGACCATCTCGGAGACAGGTCCGCGATAGGGGACCTTGCCCTCAATACCCTCAGGGACCAGTTTAGAGGCCTCGCTTTCTTTTTTCTGGAAATAGCGATCGCTCGACCCCTGTTTCATCGCCCCCAGGGAACCCATGCCCCGGTAGCCCTTGTACTTACGACCCTGATAGAGAAAGGTCTCACCCGGTGTTTCGTCTGTGCCTGCAAAGAGGGAGCCGATCATGACGGAATCCGCACCAATGCCGATGGCCTTGCAGATATCTCCGGAAAATTTAATACCGCCGTCAGCAATGACCGGTATGCCTCTTTCACGGGCAACCTTGGTGGCATTTTGCAGAGCGGTCAGCTGGGGCACGCCGACACCGGCAACAATTCTGGTCGTACAGATGGAACCGGGGCCGACCCCCACTTTGACCGCATTAGCTCCGGCATCAATTAGGGCTGCGGTCCCCTCGGCTGTGGCAACATTACCGGCAATGATAGAAAGATCAGGCCACCCGGCCCGAATTTCTCGGACGGCCTGTAAAACGCCAGCTGAGTGACCATGAGCTGAGTCGAGAACAATAACATCAACACCGGCAGCCACCAAGGCCTCGGTCCGAGCTGCCATGTCTGCGCTGACACCGATTGCTGCGCCGACCAGCAAACGACCGCTGCTGTCCTTTGCCGATTGCGGATACTTCTTTATTTTTTCTATATCCTTAATGGTAATCAGACCTTTGAGCTTTTTCGCCTCATCAACCACCAGCAGTTTTTCAATGCGGTGCTCATGGAGCAGGGCCTTGCAATGCTCAAGGCTGATACCTTCGTGGACAGTGACCAAATCTTTGCTGGTCATGACCTCCTTGACCAGCATTTCGTTATTGGAAACAAAACGGAGATCTCGGTTAGTGACAATACCCACGAGTTTTCCTTCACGTAAGACAGGCAGGCCAGAAATCTTATACATGGACATGATCTCTTCCACTTCAGCAACGCTCTGCTGCTCTGTCACGGTGACAGGATCAATAATCATGCCGGACTCTGATTTTTTGACCCGTATCACTTCTCTGGCCTGATCGGATATCGACATGTTTTTATGAATAATACCGATACCTCCTGCTCTGGCCATCGCTATAGCTGTACGGTGTTCCGTTACAGTATCCATGGCCGCTGAAACCAGAGGGGCATTTAGGTTGATCGTATCTGTAAGTCGGGTAGCTAGAGAGACCTCGGACGGCAGCACTTCCGAACCTGACGGAACGAGCAGGACGTCATCAAAGGTATATGCCGGGGGGATGTCCTGGTCGAACATAGGGTAACTCCTTATATAGTTTCTGAAATAGTATCTGAAATATTGTCCAGAGCAGGTGCTCCAGAATAATCTGTCGGATAAAGAATATTGGGATGCATAGTATCACTGATACACCGGAAAAGCAAACACAGGCGGAGAAAAAAGGTTGATTTTTCTGTTCCTCCTCTCAGAAACATGCGCCTCCTCATACGAGGGGCATATCGGGGGTGATGTGGGTACACGACCCGTAGGGGGAGAACCCTGTGTCTCCCCGGAAACCAGCACGGAAAAACACGGGGATTTGCCCCTATTGGCCCGTGATCTCTGCCCGCAGCTTCTCCAATGCCTCACTGTCGCTCTCCAGATCAGGATGCCCGATGGCTTCATCAATCTCCACAGTCCGCGCTATGTACTGCT
>JBATKL010000562.1:0-1727 GCA_049669385.1 Candidatus Electrothrix sp.
GGCAGGTTGCTGACGGTGATCTGAGTATTCTTGATATTTCAGCCCCGAGAAATGAGATCGGGCAGCTGAACAGAAGTTTTCGTCAGACGGTCATGTCTCTGCAACAGGCTGCGGAAGAAAATAAACGATATAACTGGCTGCAGACCGGGCAGCTGGAGCTTGATGATCAACTTCGTGGTGACCAGTCTTTGGGTGAATTGTCCAAGCGGATCATTAATTATTTAGCGGCCTATCTCGGAGCCCGGGTAGGCGCTCTGTATATTCATGATAAGGAGGTGTTGCAGTTGCAGGCCGGTTATGCTTACACACTCGGAAAGAGGCTTTCTGAACGGTTTGCTCTTGGTGAAGGGCTTGTGGGGCAGGCGGCCCTGGAAAAAAAGACCATCATTATGAGCAAGGTGCCTGATGATTATATTCAGGTGTGTTCAGGTCTGGGGGAGAGAACGCCTGATAATATCGTGGTGGTTCCTTTTGTTTATAATGACAGTGTCAAGGCGGTGCTGGAACTCGGTACTTTTACCGGTTTTACAGAGCTGCAAATTTCCTTTCTTGAGAACGTTGGAGAAAAACTCGCTGTTGCGATTAATGGGGCCCAGGCCCGTAATCAGTTACAAAAGGCGCTGGCCATTACGACGGAACAGACGGGTATTCTCCGGTCCCAGCAGGATGAGTTGAGAACAGCCAATGAAGAATTAGAGGAGCAGACCCAACGTCTGCGGGCTTCAGAGGAGGAGTTGCAGGCTAATCAGGATCAATTGATGGGAAGCAATGAGCAGCTCGAAGAAAAAAATAGATCGCTAAAGCTTTCCAGAATAGAGATTGAACGCAAGGCAGAGGAGGTAGCCAGGGCCAGTAAATACAAATCAGAATTCCTGGCAAATATGTCTCATGAATTGCGTACCCCGCTCAATAGTCTGCTGTTGCTTGCCCAAACCCTGGAGGAGAACAGAAAGGGAAATCTGACCAAAGATGATGTTGATTCGATCAGGATTATTCGTAAAAGCGGTAAGGATTTACTCTATCTTATCAACGACATTCTTGATTTATCAAAAATCGAAGCCGGTCAAATGAGTTTGGTCCAGGATGATATTTTGATCAGCGAATTATTGGCAGAGTTGAAAAACACCTTTTCCCATTTAGCAGAGGAAAAAGGACTGGTCCTGTATTTTATCCTGGCAGAGGGTGTGCCGGAGCTCATCAGATCCGACAGAAAGCGGATTGACCAGATTTTGAAGAATCTTTTATCCAATGCCTTGAAGTTTACAGAGCACGGGGCCATAACCGTTTCCGTCTCGTTATGCAGAGATCAGGACATTATAGCACTATCTGTTCAGGATAGCGGGGTAGGGATTCCCCCGGATAAACAGCAGATTATTTTTGAGGCCTTTCAGCAGGCTGACGGCGGCACGGCGCGAAAATACGGCGGAACCGGACTCGGACTCTCTATTTCCAGAGAGCTGGCTGAGTTACTCGGTGGTGAAATTCGGCTGGAGAGTAAAGAGGAGGAAGGGGCAACGTTTACCTTATACCTTCCTGTTTCTTTGCAGGAACAGGAGGAGAGAGAGGGGCCGAGTGGGCAGGATGGGCCGGGTGAGCTCTCCGAAAGGGTGGCTTTATCTGAGTTGTCGCAGTCGGAGGGAACGCAGTCCTTTGTTACGGGTATTGCAGGCGTTGTAAGTATTACAGGGCTTACAGACATCGCAGATGATCAAGAAAACATTCAGGAA
>JBATKL010000563.1:0-1613 GCA_049669385.1 Candidatus Electrothrix sp.
CTTCCATCCCCTGCTCAGCCATGTCCAAGCTATTGAGGAGCACATGAATAAAACACATGGGATTGCCCTGAAAGGCGAAGATAACCGTTTTCTGCATAATTTCACTCCAAATTTTCCATATAATCAAAATGAATAGCGCCATCTCCTGCTCTATCCGTCAATAAAAGTATTCTAGCAGACTTCTGAAGTAAGGCATAAAAAAATCCGGCATCCCAAGAGGGAATGCCGGATTAAATACAACAGTATCGATTGATTACGAAAAACTAAATCTTTACTTACTGATCACATCATCACGAAAGCTCTCCGCAAGATCAACGCCTTTTTGAATAAGCTCATCAGAGGCCCCGATTTCCTTCAGGGACGCCTTGAAATGCCCAATAATAATGTCAAAATGACTTGCACTCAGGCCATCTTTGCCAAGACGGGCATGTACTTCTTTCAAGGAAGAACCGCGATAAACACTCGGGCCACCAGTTACCATGATCAAAAATTCTTTTTGTACCTCTACCTGGTGCGTCATGCTGAGTCCTTTATAAAAGCTGTTGACTCGATCATCGGCCATAATTTTGCGGTGGTATCGATCCGAAAGCTCCTCAATAGCCCGTTTGCCGCCAAGCTGGTCATAAAGCGTTCCACCAACCGCCGGTTGTGTATTTTCCACTTCTTCTTTTTTCAAAGAATTCATTTTTTTCCACATTTTAGCAGATAAACTTCTCCCAAGTATATCATCCCGAAAGTTGTTTGCAACATCGACAGCCTCTTGAACAAGCTCGGCGGATACACCTATCTCTTTTAGCGTCGCATCCAAGTGCTTGAGGAAGATATCATAATGTTCATCAGTCAGACCAAGGCGATCGTGTACAGCTGCCAGAGAGCGGCCGGTGAAGATACTGGGGCCGCCGGTCACTCCGGTCAAAAAGGCCTTCTGCATACTGAGCTGGCGAACCATATTGACCCCTGCAAAAAAACCGCTGAGCCGATCATCAGCCAGTATCCTTTTATAGAGGAGGTCAACAGTTTTATCTATAGCCAGCTTACCACCAATTTTTTCATACAACGATCCCTCGATTTTGTTACTATGGCTAGAGGCCTTTTTAAGCTTATATTCAACCGTCGGCAGCTTGGTCGGCTCACCTGCGGTCTCAATCGTCACATTCTGCTCAGTCATATCAACCACCGGAACAGCCGGTATTTCGGTCAGGCCATACCACTCAGTCAGGTCAACACCCTCCGGCAGGTTTGTCAGCAATTTTTCACCTATATACTGACTAGCTTGGCGGAAACGAAGTTTCGCGTGAATATTAAGCTTATGTCCTTTTCCCGGCGGATAGAGGATTGTGTACATGATATCACGATATCCCTTGGGCGGAATAAGACCATTCTTGGCAAATGATACGACTTTCCAGGGGTCAATCTGGAAGGTCTGATGCATATCCATCCCCTCGGAGTTGAAGACATGGGTGTTTCCGTCTAGCTCACCGTTTTCATCCAGATAACCGCTCTTGATCAGCTCTTTGCCGTTCTCATCAGTAATCAAGACTTCAAGCCACATCTCGCGAACAGCAGTAAGAGAGGTCGGTAAGTTATGTCCGGCTCGCCGATTGTGGACCCGA